>NZ_JACHIG010000006.1:300000-402330 GCF_014203095.1 Prosthecobacter vanneervenii
CGCCTTGGTGCCTGCGATCCACTTCTCAGACTCGGCGTAATTGGCATCGGTGGAGTTCACCTGCTTGCCGTCATAGACCGAGTTCTTGGCCAGGATGGACATCTCCACCGGCAGGCGGGTGCCGGGCGGCAGGCGGATGTCCTTGGCTTCGTAGACTTTGAAGAGGTATTCCTTGTCCCCGACTTTGCGCAGCAGCATCACCTGCTTCTTGGCCACACTGACACCAAGATGAAAATCCATCGGGATGATCGTCAGATGGTCGCCGGGCTGGAGGTTGAAGCTCATCAGGCCGCTGGCGCGGATGATGGAGTCGATGGTGGTGCTCTGCTTAGTGGCGATGAGGTTTAGCGAATCCCCCGGCTGCACAATGTAGTCCTTCTTGCCGGAACTGGAGTTCGCCGAGAAGAGCTGGTCCATGTTGATCTCTCCGATGATGCGCATGGCCTCTGTGCAGGTCTTGGAGTCGGGGAACTGCTGACGCAGCTTGTAGAGGGCATCGCGGCCTTCGTCGATCTTGCCATCCTTGATCAGCTCCACGGCGGCCTCAAAGCGGCGCACGCCTGGGTCGATGCGCGGGCGGTCCTTGGCCTTCATGGAGGCGATGTCATGCTCCACCTGGCTCTCCTTGAGCAGGATGTTCATGTAAACCCAGTACCCCATGGCCAGCGTGCCAGCCACCAGGCCCACGGTGATGAGGAAAATCAGCAGTTTGATCTGGGTCTTGGCCATTGCGGGAACCAACAAACTTCACCTTAGCCCAGCAGGCCGCGGCGTTTGAAATCGAAGAGGTTGATGTTCTGGGACTTCTCGATCATCTCCACGGTAAACTTGAGGAGGCAGATCTCCCAGGTGTCGTCCACACCTTGGATGACGGCGCGCATCGGGTTGCCGGAGGCGCGGATGTTGTCCAGCAGCTTGCCGGTGACTTCGTCCATGGATTCATGGATGACCTGCTCGCTGATGTCACCTTTGCGGAATTTGAAGCCGTATTTGAGGATGGCCAGCTTGTGCAGGTTTTCCCGGAGAAACTCGCCAAAGCCAGCCACCTCGGGGCCGAAGCCTTCAAAGTCAAACTGGCCGGGCATTTCCGGGCGCAGGATCAGCGGTTTTTCAGCCTCGATCCGGCCTTCGCGCACACGCACGGCTCCCACGGTGTCCATGAGCTCCGTCACGATCTGGAACTCAAAATGGGTGCTGCCAAAGGTGTCGATGCGGCGGTCCGGCTCGTGAAGCACGTGAGTGTTCTCCAGAGCGTATTGAATATCGAACTCGGTGGGCATGTCTTGGGGGATCGATCAGATTAATGCGCTTGGACGTCGGGGCCAGCACTTTCTTGGTGTCCCGGAGACTCCGGGTGCCGGTTTCAGACATTGAAAATCAGCGTGCCGACCACCCCAGGAATACTATTGAGTCCCTGCCAGCCGCCCAGACCGGCGTCTGCCGGGGCTGCCAGGCCGTCTGCGGTAAAAATCACCCCCACGCTCTGTGGAGAGTCCGCCAGGCCGGTGCCGCGTGCTTTGAGTGTGGCTTCTTTGACCGTCCAGGCGGTGGTGAAGGCGCGGCGGCGGACCTCGCCAGCAGGCAGACGCAGCCACTGCTGCAGCTCCTGTTCGGTAAACACGTGCTCCAGCAGATTCCACGCGGGCTCTTCCGCGATCACGCGTTCGATGTCCACGCCGATGCTGCTTGCCGGGCCGGTGACAATGCAGACATGAGGCGGCGCATAGGAAAAGCTGAAGCTGAGGCCTGCTGCCTCCGCTTGCGGGCAGCGTGGCTTTCCGCTTTCGGTGAAGAGCAGCTCCAGCTCCGAGGCAGGCGCTCCCAGATGGCCTGCCAGCATCTCCAGGAGTGTGCGGTGCACGTGTGGACGCAGCTCGGGGCGCGGCGCATCTTGCGTCAGCAGCAGGCACTGCATGCCGTCAGGCATTGAGGCATCAAGCTGCAAAGTCTGCACTTGCGGGGCGGGATTCATATCGCGGCATCAATACGCTGGGCTGGTGAGCCATGCCAGCGTGTGTAAGGCGGCAGGGTCTCGCCTTTCATCAGCAGCGAGTGGCCGTCCAGGCGCGAGCCGGGTTTCATCTCGGCATCATAGAGCACCACCGCCAGCGGGCCCACGGAGCAGTTGTCTCCGATGGTGACGGTGGACATCTTCATGACGCGGTCTTCAAACAGATGCGTCTGCGGGTCGGCCTGATGCCCCAGACAGACATCGTCCCCCAGATGCACGAGATCAAATTCCGTGAGGTAGGGCGTCTCCAGGCAGCAGCGCCTGCCGATGCGCGCCCCCAGCAGGCGGAAGTACCACGGCAGAAACGGCGTGCCGATGAGCAGGCCTCCCAGCGCTGGCATGGCCAGGTGCTCGTGCACCGCTGCCATGAGCTCCGTGCGCCAGACGAAGTGGCTCCAGAGCGGATGCTCTGCGGGCCGGTAACGGCCGATGACGAGCCATTTTAAAACGATGGTGCAGCCCATGCAGAAGAGGCCAAACATGAAGAGAAACACCGGGAAAAGCAGGATGGTGCCCCAGAATTCCAGGTGATGGTAGTATAGCTGGTCGGAGAGCAGCAGGAACATGATAAAAGCGCCGATGATGGAGACGCTGGTGGGCAGCACCACGCGGATGAGCTCGATGGTGGCGCGCAGCAGGCGCAGCTTCATTGTGGGCTTGTAAGTGCGCTCCTGGCCAAAGGAGGTGTTCTTCTCCCGGTGTGGCAGCGCAAAGGAGGGAATGCCCAGCCAGGAGCTGTCCTGCTGCAGTGCATCGGCGGGGTTTTGCGGCGGCATGGACAGCACGCCCACGAGCGAATCCGAGGCCAGCGTGGTGCCGCCGGGCACGACGGCGCTGTTTCCCAGAAAGCTGTTTTTTCCCACCGTCACCATCTGCAGGCGCACCCAGCCTTCACGGATCTCTGAGGCACCGAGACAGACGGCGTCCGCCACAAAGACGCCTTCGGAGAGATCCAGCAGGTCCGGATTGAAATTCTCCGCCGTGGAGACCTCCACGTTTTTTCCCAGTTTCGCGCCCAGCATGCGCAGCCACGGTGGCAGGTAGATGCTGGCATAGAGCGGGAAAAGCAGCTCCAGGCTCATGTTCAACAGGCAGCCGATGAACCACTGCCGCACATACCACAGGCTGTGCAGCGGGTAGATGCCGGGCTGCACACGCCCGAGCAGGATCTTCTTGGCCAGCGCGATGATGAGGCACAGCACCACCACATAGGATGCTCCTGCGAACGGTGCGGCCATGACGATCTTCCAGAAGCCGGACTCGTAGGAGAAGATGTGCTGCAGCGAGTCGCCATGCAGGTTCACGCCCTCCTCGATCCAGCCGATAAAAAAGGCGCCCGGCAGCAGCGCCACGGTGGGGATGACAGAGATAAACATCAGGCCCGCCATGTAGGCCAGCGTCATGATGCCCAGGCTGTTTCGCCGCTCCGCTTGTTTCGGGTGCCAGCGCTCCGGCCTGCTGGAGGCGCGTGCGGGTGCGCCGTGCCAGTATTCGCCTGCGGGAATGACGCCGCCGGGCGGCAGCATGGAGCCGTGATCCAAAGATGAGTCCGGTTCCATACGGGCATCACGATTCACGAGCGCCTTGGACCCGATGAAGCAGTCTGCACCGATCGTGATGGGGCCGATGATGAGCCAGCCTTTTTCCAAAGTGTAGCCATTGAGCACGGCATCATGCCCGATGCTGGTGCGGTCCCCGATGCTGACCACATCAAAGGCCGCAAGACTGGCTGTGCCAAGATGCACCTGCCTGCCGATCTTTGCGCCCATGAGGCGGAAGTAGAGATTGATCATCGGCGTGGACTTGAAGTGTCCCAGGCTGAAGATGGAGTGCACACGCTGCACCAGCCAGAAGCGGAAGTAATACCATCCCCAGAGCGGGTAGCGCCCGGGGCGGATGCGGCCGATGATGAGCCACTTGGCGGCAATGCAGATGACGGCCTGAACGACCTGCAGATTGAACAGCAGAGAGACGGCCACGATGATGGCCACAAAGAGCTGGTACTGCATGTCCTGCGCCACCATCTCGTCCCACACAAAGAAGCTGGCCAGCCACACCGGAGAGGCCAGGGCAAAGAGCGGGTAAAGCGCGAGGAACTGCAGCATGCCACAGCAGAAATGACGCACCAACAGCGCAGGGCCTGGAGGGGTGCCGGGGGCTGCGGGCACGTGGGCTGCTTCATCGCTGTGCTCTGCGGTGGCTGCGGGATGTGTGGCTCGCCAGGCGGCTTCCAGTTCATCCAGCTTTTGCGCAAAGGCCGCGAGCGTGCGCTGGCGGTACACATCCATCACCGAGACATTGGCCCAGCGCGACTGCGTGCGCAGCTCTGAGACAATGCGCGTGGCCAGCAGCGAGTGGCCGCCGAGATCAAAGAAGTCATCCGTGAGCCTTGGCGTGGTGCCGGGAAAGCAGGCCTGCCATTGCAGGTACACAGTCTGCTGCGCTGGTGTGAACTCGGCCGGTGGTGCTGACGAAGCGGTGCGCAGCGGCAGCGAGATGTCTGGCAGCGCCTTGCGGTTGATCTTGCCGCTGGGCAGCGTGGGCAGTTGCTCGAGCACGGTGAAGACCGCCGGCATCATGTAAGGAGGCAGGCGCTCACCGATGATGTGGCGTGCTGCTTTTTCATCCCACACGGCGGAGTGTTTCAGCGTCACATAAGCCGCCAGAAATTCGGTGCCGCCAGCATCCTGCTTCACTGCCACGGCAGCTGCGGCCACGCCGGTGCAGCTCATGATGACGCTCTCGATTTCTCCCAGCTCGATGCGGAATCCGCGCAGCTTTACCTGATCATCGATACGGCCAAGGAATTCGAGCGCATCGTGTGCATCCAGACGTACCAGATCTCCGGTGCGGTACCAGCGCGCACCTTCCGCCCACGGCGGAGAGATGAATTTCTCCTGGTTCAGTTCGGGGCGGTTGAGGTAGCCCGGAGTCAGGCATGGGCCACCGATGAGAAGCTCGCCCGGTTTGCCAGATGGCAGCCTCTGTATCTGGTCATCCACCACGCATGTGTGGTAGCCGGGCAGGGGCTTGCCGATCTTCACAGGCTCGTCGGCATGAAGGTCATGCCAGGTGGCCACCACGGTGGCCTCGGTGGGGCCGTAGGTGTTCACCATGCGGCGGCCGCCACGCGTCCAGCGCCGCACCAGATCCTGCGGACAGGCCTCGCCGCCCACGATGAGCAGCCGCAGGCAGGGCATGTCGTGCTCCAGCATGGCCAGCAGCGTAGGCACACAGGAGAGCACGGTGATGCCCAGCTGCGAGAGACGTCCCGCCAGCGCGGTGGTGTCCCGCATGAGATCCGCACTGCCGCAGACGAGCGCGGCTCCATTTCCCCAAGCCAGCCAGAGCTCTTCCACCGACGCGTCAAAGGCCAGCGAGAAGCCCTGAAACACGCGGTCCTCGGCAGTCACGGGCAGCACCTGCGCCTCGGCATTCACAAAGTGGCAGGCGCAGGCATGCGGGATGGGCACGCCCTTGGGCTTTCCCGTGGAGCCGGAGGTGTAGATGATGTAGGCCAGATCGTCTGTGGAGACATCGGCTGGCGTGAATGGCTCTGTGGAAAGGGTTTCCCACCCGGCATCCAACACCATGAGGCTGTGGCTTCCTTCATCGAGTGTCGCAGCCAGCTCCGGTAGGGTGATGAGCAGCCTGACCTCCGCATCCGTGCTGATGAACTGCACGCGCTCGGGCGGGTAGGCGGCGTCCATGGGCACATACGCGGCACCGGCTTTCAGGATGCCCAGCAGCGCAGCGTAGGCCTCCAGCGAGCGCGGCAGCCACATGCCCACGCGGTCGCCACGCAGTACGCCCTGCTTTTGCAGGCGGGCCGCGATGCTGTCTGAGAGTGCCTCCAGCTCCGCGTAGCTGATCGTGCGCTCTCCGACGATCACGGCGGGGCGCTGAGGATGCAGAGCTGCTGAATGAGTGTAGTAATCATGCAGCCGGGTGCGCTGCCAGACAGATGCCTGCATACAGAAAGGGGGCGGGTTGGTTGGGACGAGTCGAAGCTGACAGTTTTAAACCGGGTGAATAGTGAAAGTTCTCTCATCTGCGTCATGCTGGCCGCCAGATGAATGGCGGCTTGCAAGCCGGGTGCCTGCGCTCTATCGACGAAGGATGAAGCTCCCGCCCCACCTGCTCGACGAAATCATCCTTTCACTGGGGGAGATCTTTGTGGGCAGGCGCTACGCGGACAAGGTCATCGAGTACACTTTCAAGCGTCATCGCAAGTGGGGCAGCCGGGATCGCCGCATCTTTGCGGAGTCCATCTATGAATGCGTGCGCTGGTGGCGCTGGTTCTGGCATCTGGCCGGACTGCCGGACGAGGAGCACACGCAGCCGGAGGCCATCACCCCGGAGCGCCTGTGGCGCGTGTGGGCCGCCTACTGGATCACCAACGGCCGCGAGCTGCCCAAGGACGACACCGCTCCTGAGGTAAAGCCGGGCGATGTCCTGAAACGCGCCAAGGAAGGTGCCCCGCCTGCCATCCGCGCGGCCATCCCCGACTGGCTAGAGACACGCGGTGCACAGGAGCTCGGCTCTGCATGGCCCGCACTGCGCGAGGCGCTGAACCAGCCTGCCGAAGTCTTCATGCGGGTGAACACGCTCAAAAACGACCGCCGTGCCCTGCGTGAAAAGCTGGGGCAGGAAGGCTACGAAACTGAGGCCGTCGATCATGTGCCCAGCGCGCTGCGCCTGAAGCAACGCGCCAACCTCTTTGGCACCGCCTCGTATAAAGCGGGTCTCTTTGAAGTGCAGGATGCGGCCTCGCAGCTCATCGCACCGTTTTTGCAGGTAGAGCCCGGCATGCGTGTCATCGATGCCTGCGCTGGTGGCGGTGGCAAGGCGCTGCATCTCGCCGCACTCATGCGCAACAAAGGCAAGCTGCTGGCGCTGGATGTGCACGCCTGGAAGCTGGCCGAGCTGCGCAAGCGCGCCTCACGCGCCGGGGTGGACATCATCGAGACACGCGAGATCGAAGGCTCCAAGACCGTGAAGCGCCTGGCGCAGAAAGCCGACCGCGTGCTGCTGGACGTGCCCTGCTCCGGCCTCGGTGTGCTGCGCCGTAATCCCGATGCCAAGTGGAAGCTCAGCGATGCCGAGGTGGAGCGCCTCATCGCCCTGCAGGCCGAGATTCTCGAAAGCTACAGCCGCATGGTCGTGCCCGGCGGCAGGCTGGTCTATGCCACCTGCAGCATCCTCCCCAGCGAAAACGAGCGGCAGGTGCAGGCCTTCCTGGCCAGGCACGGCAGCGATTGGATCTTGGAGGAAGAACTGCACCGCAATCCGGAGACGGGTGCCTTTGATGGCTTCTACGCTGCAAGGCTGCTGCGCAAAAAGGACGAGAAAAGTCCTGAGCAAGCACCGCCTGCGGAAAGCACGGAACCCACCGAGTGATCAGCGGTTCGAGTTTCCAGATCATCTGCGCAGGCCGCCCGTAGTGGTCCGCACAGTCCTCTGTGCGGCTCGCGCTGCCCAAGATCGGCTTTTAACCCCAACCTCCGCGCAATGCCCCCCATGCCAGAGTGTGCGGAAAGGCTCTTGTGGTCCCAGGCTTTGCTGCTCGAAAGCATGGCAGCACACGAGCAAGACACGCTGGATTCTGCGCAGCCTGAGGTGGCCTTTGAATCAGTAAGCTTGCGTCCTGCACAGAGGACCATGCGGACCACTATACGATGCAGGCCTCTTAGTGACACCCGCAGCCGCTGCCGCAGGAGCCGCCGCCGGAGGGCATGCTGCCACCGCTGCTGCCGCCACCCATGATGCCGGTGCCGCCGATGGGCACACGGCGCACGGGCTGGCCGCTGTCCGGGTGCTGGGTCAGCGGTGCGTCCTTCATGCTCTGGCGGATTTCAAAGCGCTTGGCAGGCTCTCCTTCAAACTGGGGGATGGTTTCGTAAACGTAGGTGGGCATCGGGAAAGAGTGGTTTCAGGTTTAAAGTTCAATGTTTCAGGTTCCTTGCAAGGCAGGAAATAAAAACGGCGTCCCGGTAGGGGACGCCGCTTGCGGAAGGGAACTCAGTCTCTCAGACTCAGGCTGCTGCTTCGTCGATCTTGATGACCTTGTAGCCGCCGATGGACTTGAAGAAGAGGAGCAGGATCAGGTAGATGGCGGCCATGGTAGCCGGGATGAAGGAGTCGGCCTTCAGTGTGGCGCGGTCGCCGCGCTGGTCGGCGGACACCACGGTCTTCTGAGCCGGGGTCTTTTCCTTGGCATCCTTGGCTTCGCCGAGCTTCTTGCCGTCGAGGCCGTGGGCTGCGGTGGCGGGGATGTTCAGGAAGGTGCTGGGCTTGGCAGCCTGGTATTCCTGGTAGATGGCGGCGTCTGCCTTTTTCAGCTCTTCACCGGCAAAGCGGTCTTTGCAGTAGCCCAGGCCGGGGCCTCCGATGAGGCCGGCGGAGAGCATGCCGATGCCGCCCATGATGGACATGGCCACGGCACCCGTCTGCGGGAAGCGGTCGCCGATGACGGCCAGCATGGTGGGCCAGAAGAAGGTCTTGCCGATGGCATACACGCCCAGGGCCACGAGGGCCATGGTGAAGGTTTCCATGGTGCTGGCCAGATTCAGGCCGATGCAGGCAATGACGGCGCAGACCACGAGCAGGCCGATGGGGGAGAGCTTGAGCGTGCTCTCGATCCAGTGGGCGCAGAAGCGCAGGCCAAACATGATGGCGGAGGTCCACATGAAGAGGTACTTGCCCTGCTCGGAGGTGAACAGATTGCCGGTGATGTTCTGGATCCAGCCATCGGTACCGAGCTCCACAGCTCCCACGAGGGCGTGAGTCACAAACAGGACAAACAGCAGGAAGGAGCCGAGGGAGAAGCGGGTGATCAAGCCCACGGCGATGAGAAGCACGCCGCCGATGGCGTAGCCGATGGTGGCGGCATTGTCAGGAGCAAAGGCCTTGCTGATGTCTCCAAAGAACAGGGCCAGCAGGTAGCAGGCCACCAGCGCGCCCAGGATGCCCACGGGCTTGAGCATTTCCACAAAGCTGGCGCCTTTGGCAGCAGCTTCGGATTTCGGGAACTTCTGGCCCATGAACATGATGGCATACAGTGCGGTGGGCACCAGGTAGAGCGCCAGCTGGGTCTTCCAGCCGATCTGCAGGTTGTCATCCAGCACCCAGCCGGCCACAGAGCCCAGCACCATGCCAGCAGGCCAGGAGGCGTGCAGGATGTTGAGGTAATGCGTGCGGTTCTCAGGGAAGAGGGTGGCTACCAGGGGATTCGCCACGGCTTCCAGCGTGCCGTTGGCATACGCGAAGATAAACATGCCCCAGAAGAGAAAGTTGTACGCATTCTCTGGCGTGCTGGCACCAAAGGTGACAAACGCGGAGAGGATGTGGCAGAGCAAGGCCACGGCCACGAGCTTGCCGTAGCCGATCTTGTCCACGATCACACCACCGATGATGATGCCAAAGCAGAAGCCGGAGAAGCCCGCGCCACCGATCGCACCCAGCTGAGAAGCGGTGAAGCCGTATTCCTTCCCCCAGTTGTCAAAGATGCCGCCACGAATGGCGAAGCCGACGCCGGCGGCGAGAATGGCCATGAATCCGGCCCAGAGAAGTCTCATTCGATTGTTTTCGCTCATAAGAGGAGTGTTTGTGGAGTGCGTGTTGGTTGTGTGTTGTGGGTGTGTTGTCGGGAAGCCTTGAACCGGCGTGTTTTAGGTGCCACGCCTCCCAGCGACAAGAAAAAAGTTGTTCTCAAGACTGAGAAGTCACCAGGGGCGTGCGGCGGGATCGGCCGCAGACCGCATCCGAGGAACCAACCATCTACCGTGTGTGCTGTCAGGCGCGCCGCCTGTTATCGCTGCGCCGTTACACGATCTTGCACTGAATCCAGGCGTCTTCATCAAATCCGTAGATCGCACACAGGCGGTGGTAGCCATCGGCGATCACGACCTTCCCATTCGCCGTGTCCCGCACCAGCAGCAGCGGGGAGAGGGACTTGCCATTTTTGATCTTGCGGCGGTCCTTTTCCACGTGGGAGTTGCTCACCCCCAGCAGAGAGAGGCCGGAGGCGCGGAAGATGTCCTTGGCCTTGAATTGCACTACTTTGGCCTTCCGAAGGTCGGCGGCGTATTGCTTGACCCGCTTTTTGTCATAGATCAGCAGCAGATAGGACTCCGCCGCCGGGTAGTCATGATCTTCCACCTTTGAGAGCCACTTGATGTCCTTGCCGTTGGATTTCTTGCTCATGACAGCAAGGGTGAAACGCAGGTGCTGTGGGTCAAAGGGGAACCGCTTTACCTTGGGTGGGCAGTTTACAGCCTCCTCAGTCCGTCCTCCGTCATCGCACAGGGGATCTCGGCGTCGATTTCATCAATGCGGGCCAGCGTCTCGGCACTGAGCACGAGGTCGGCTGCTGCCAGACTCTCATTGAGCTGGGCCACGGTGGTGGCACCGACGATGGTGGAGGCCACAAAGTCGTGCTGCTTGCTCCAGGCCAGGGCAAGCGCGGTGACGCTGACGCCCAGATCGGCCGCGATGACCTGCAGGCGTGCGGTCGTCTCCAGCGTGCGCTCATTCACAAAGCGTGCCGCCATGCGCTTCTGGCGTGGGCCGCCGTTTTGGATGTAGTCGGTGAAGCGTGCGCCTTTGGGCAGTGCACCGCCGTTGTATTTGCCGCAGAGCACGCCGCCACCCAGGGGCGAGTAGGGCAGGAGGCTCACGCCTTCCTTGCGGCAGACCTGGGCGAGCTCGCTCTCGCAGCGGCGGTTGATGAGGGAGAAATTGTTCTGCACCGTGGCCATGCGGGCCAGCCCGTGCTTCTCGGCCTCCCACAGGTTTTTCATCACGCCCCAGCAGGTTTCGTTGCTGCTGCCCCAGGCGCGGATCTTGCCCTGGTCGATGAGGTCCGTGAGCGCACCGAGCGTCTCCTCCTGCTGCATGCCGTGGTCCGGCCAGTGGGTCTGGTAGAGGTCGATGTAATCCGTCTGCAGCCGGCGCAGGCTGTCCTCGCAGGCCTGGAAGATCTGGCGGCGGTCCAGCGCCGTGAAGCCGCCGCGCACCGGCGGGCGAAACCACCCATGTCCCGGACCGGTGACCTTGGAAGCGATGATGATCTCCCCACGCTTCTGTCCCTTGAGCCACTTGCCCACGATCTGCTCCGTCACCCCAAACAGCTCCGCACTCGGCGGCACAGGGTAGAGCTCCGCCGTGTCAAAGAAATCGATCCCCGCCTCCAGCGCACGGTCCATGATCTCAAAGGACGTCTTCTCATCCGCCTGCAGACCAAAGGTCATGGTTCCCATGCAGATGTCAGTGACAACGATACCCGTGCGGCCAAGGCGTTTGCGATTCATATGGGGCGGATGCTAGAGCGGCAGTGTTGATGGGCAAATGAGAATAGGCATTGCTTCGGGCGGCGCTGCTTGCCCCCGGCACGAACGACATCACTTTGAATTCGTCAATGGCGGTGGCCGGGATATACTCAAAGCCCAAAGTAGCATGGAAGAAGATCCTGCCAGAATGGAATACCCTGAAGCGAGCGAGTGGACTGTAAGTAGGTGCCACCATGACATCAGGCATGTCACAGTTCACTTCGATGAGTCTCTTTCTTCGACTGCATGGATTTCGCGCCTGCGGAGTTTGTGTCCCGAGCTTCAGCAGCGCAGTCCATCTGATTTGCTTGCCGAAGTGAGGCGCGCAGCATTTGTCGATTTTGGCATGATGTCCGGACGAGAGGCTCATCGTCTGGTGCAACTGCTAAGTGTTCAACATTTCGACGTTCGCAGTGAAGATGCTTCGTTCGTTTCTCACTGTGCGATGGTCGCTGGTAGCATGTTGCTTATTGAAAACGATGCAGAGGCCGAGGCATTCTGTCTGCGGTTGATTCGAGAGGGCGCAGCCATACAAGAAATCGAGGCGTGAACCGACAAGGCACATGCCTTTTCCTGCTGCCCGAGAGGCTCCTGTCGAATGTCTGTTCATGGGCGTCTGCTTACGGCCCACCCATGAGTAGGATCGGAAACGGCGGGTCGTATTTGTTGCAGCGCAGGCGCAGTTTCTCGCCTTTTTTGACCCGCTTGAAGAAGATCGTCTGGGCGCGGTTGTCGTTTTTCACCAGCTCGCCGCCGAGCTCGTTTTTGCTCAGGCGGCTCCAGCCCTTGGATTTGAACTTGCCCTCCGTCCAGCGGTCTTTCTCCCACTCTCCGGAGCTGTTGCCCTGGTAGTCCCAGTTGCAGGCCAGGAAGAGGTAGCCGTCTTCTTTGACTTCGATATCGGCCACTCCATTGGTGCTGGCTGTTGGGGTGAAAATCGTCGCGCCATGGCCCGCCAGAGCGGTCGGGATGCGCGCCCAGCCATTCTTGTCGGTGCTGACCGCCAGCGGCACGGGCTGCATGTTCAGGACCGAAATGGCGGCGGAGGTTTTGGCCATGGCCTTCCAGTCGGCAGCATGCATGAGTGTAGGAAGAAGCAGGAGGCTGAAGAGAAAAGCTTTCATGGTGTTTGGGCGGCTGATCTATGAATAATGACGCAGGATGAGCCTTTCTGCTGATTTTGGAAAGCCTAATCCCCAAGCCGAAAGCGGCTGGTTGCCGGTTGCTCGCCCTAAGCGCGGCAACTGGCAACCAGTGCTGCGCCGACGCTCATTTTGAGGCGAATCTGGGTGCAGCGAGTGGTATGTAATAGCACGGCATGGTAAAATGAGGGGGCAGAACATGAGGAACTCGAGGCAACCATGGACCCCTTTGAAGTTGCCATGAAGGAGAGCTGCGGGGCGTCATGTGGGACTGGCCAGGGTAAGTCTTTGTCTGGCCTGCGGGCTGACGCCGTGTGCTGCCACTCAGAGGTCTGTGGCGAACTCATGGTCAGGGACTTGATGTTGGGACGGCTGTGCATGGCTATGAGAGCTGCTGATGGTGTATGCGCCAAGTGGATGTGTGTGAGACCAGCGGCATCGTTGACGCTATGCGTTTTGGAGTGCTCCAGTCCTCTGGAGCTTTGCGGGTGTCCGAGTGCGTGTAAAGGCACCGGAGGCCAAGAGCAGTGTGGCACAGATGTTTCATGAGGTGCTTGTGCGGAGGTGCTGAAACACTGCCTTATGGCCGATAATGATAGATAATCTCTCTTCTCTATTTACTCTCTCCCGGCCAAGCGCCTGGTGCTTGTCGCCCCAGCCGAGACGCCTGATCAGTTTCATGGTTGCCGGTTGCCGTGCTTAGGGCGGGCAACCGGCAACCATGCGATGTCACCACGACAAAGAGCCTGTGAATCCTGACGCAGACGGTGGCATGCGATGACGGGAAAGCGCACGCTGAGGAAAGGATTTCAGCGGGGGAGACGCGAAATCATGGCAACCAGCAGCCCCTCAAAAGTTGCCGTCTGTTTTCAGAGCTGTGCGGCAGCGGTTCAGGCTTTCGGCGGGCATGCGAGATGCATGCGCACCACTACCTGCGGTGCTTGTCGTTAAAATTGGCCACGGTCCGGGCGGCTTCGCGCTTTTCGGCCTTGTCCTTGAGGTCCTGGCGCTGGTCGCCGTGGGTTTTGCCTTTGCCGACGCCGACTTCGACTTTGATGCGCGGACCTTTCCAGTAGATCCGCAGCACGGGGAGGGCCAGGCCCTTCTGCTGGGTCTGCGCCAGCAGCTTCATGATCTCGTTTTTATGAAGCAGCAGCCGGCGGGTGCGGCGCGGCTCGTGGGTGGTGTGGCTGGCTTTGTCGTAGGTCTGGATGTCGCAGTTGTACAGCCAGACCTGGCCACGGTCCACTCGGGCAAAGGCGTCGGAGATGTTCAGTTTGCCGAGGCGGATGGATTTGACCTCGGTGCCACGGAGTTCCAGACCAGCCTCGTATTTTTCGAGGATGTGATAATCTCGGGCGGCTTTGCGGTTCGTGGCGATCTCGGACATGGGTCGCGCGGGAGAACCGCAGGTGTTGGACAAGCGAAGGGCGGTTCTGCCGGTGGGGCAGGGGTGCCTTAGTTCTTGTCGATGTTGTCGATGGTGATCTTGCCCTGAATGATCTCAAGGAGAGCCAGATCCGCCTCGCGGAAGCCGGGGCGGCGCTCGACGAGCACAGCATGGCCGGACACGATCTGACGGACTCGCTTGGAGACCATGTTGATCAGGATGGGGGGATCTTTGACGATTTGTGCGGCTTGTTCGACGAGGTCAGCTCTCATGGTGGTGAGTAGGGGCTGGGATGCAGGGGGCAGTAAGAATAATGGGGCAGGGCAGGGGCGCAACTGTTATGTTCCAGCATTTCCCCTTGCGGAATTCGGGCCGGTACTGTCTCATCGGGGCCTCGATTTAGATACATGAAGAAAGCGCTCATCACCGGCATCACAGGACAGGACGGCTCATATCTCACGGAATTGCTGCTCGAAAAGGGCTACGAAGTGCATGGCATCATCCGCCGGGCCTCCAGCTTCAATACCGGGCGTCTGGAGCACCTCTTCCAGCCGGAGTCCCACCTGCCTTCCAAGAATCTGCACCTTCATTACGGTGACCTGATGGACTCGGTGGCCCTGGTAAAGCTGCTGTATGAACTGAAGCCTGACGAGGTGTACAACCTTGGCGCACAGAGCCATGTACGCGTGTCCTTTGACGTGCCGGAGAGCACTGGGGACATCGTGGGTCTGGGCACACAGCGCATCCTGGAGGCCATCCGCGAGACCGGGCTGGTGGGCAAAGTGCGTTTCTACCAGGCCTCCTCCTCGGAGATGTTTGGCAAGGTGCAGGCCGTGCCGCAGATCGAGACCACCCCCTTCTGGCCACGCTCCCCCTATGCCTGCGCCAAGGTCTATGGCCACTGGCTGACCGTGAACTACCGCGAGAGCTATGGCCTGCACGCCAGCAGCGGCATCCTTTTCAATCACGAGTCCCCCCGCCGTGGCGAGACCTTCGTGACGCGTAAAATCACCCGCGCCGCCACCCGCATCAAGATGGGGCTGCAGGACAAGCTCTACCTGGGCAACATGGACGCCAAGCGTGACTGGGGCTACGCCAAAGACTACGTGGAGATGATGTGGATGATGCTCCAGCAGGACGAGCCGGATGACTACGTGATCGCCACAAACGAGACGCACAGCGTGAAGGAGTTTGTGCAGGAGACTTTTGGCATCCTCGGTCTGGACTGGGAAAAGCACGTGAGCTACGACGCCCGCTACGAGCGCCCTGCGGAGGTTGACCTCCTGATCGGAGACCCTGCCAAAGCCCGCAAAAAGCTGGGCTGGGAGCCCAAGGTGAAGTTCAAGGAGTTGGTCAAAATCATGGTCGATGCCGACCTGAAGCTGGCAGCCCATGAGCTGGCGGTGAAGAATGCGACGGCTTCAGTCTGAATGATTTAATGTCCCGGTGCTGCGCTTTGTCATCACGAAGCCGCAGCGGACTGCACAGCAGGAATGACCTGCGGGTAGCCCGCCAGCTGCATCAGCGGGATTCCGTAGCGTGCCGCGATGGCATCTGCCTCTGACTCCGGGTAATCATCGCGGAAATAGACCTCCTTGACCCCGTAGGCGCAGAGCATCTGCATGCAGCTGGTGCAGGGCTTCGTGGTGCAGGCCACGAGCTTGACATTTCCGCGCGTAAAGAGGCTGCAGAGGTTCACCTCGGCGTGGAGCATGTATTTACGGCGTGCATCACGGTCCGCCCAGAAATCGGGGGTGGCATTGTAGCCGGGAGCCAGCCCATTGTAGGCGGTGCCGATCACGCGGTTGTCGAAGTCGATCGCCACGGCGCCTACTTTGCGGAAAGGATCTTCTGAGCGCAGGCTGGCTACATGGGCCAGGGCCATGGCGTATTCGGGGATGGTCAGTCGCGCAGCGGTCAGTGCGGAGGTGGCTTCACTAGACATGCAGGCAAGTGACCTGCGAAGCGGTGGAGCGTCAATCGCGACCACAAAAACGTGCGTGTTTTTATGGATGCTGAATAATTCATTTGAACATGTTCTTGTGAACATGTATGAAGGCGCTGCCAATTTAAATGTCCCTAAATCAAACCATGAATTCACGCAATTCCAGAAGACGCCCTATGTGGAAGCTGCTTGGCAGACTGCGCAGCATCATTGCTGTCGCGCCTTCAGGAGACGGGCCCTGGCGCTCGTGGGAAAAGGCGTCATCGCGGGAAGTTCAGCTTGAGTTCGATTTTGAGAAAAATATCAAAAATACCTTAGGCAAAAAAGGTTTGTTTCGTGTGGCTGTACGAGGTCAAAAGGTGGCGGAAGTGACGAGGGCGTGATATCGGCATTTCCTCTATAGAAGAGGGGAAAGACAAAATGTGGCAAAAACGAGAGAAAATTGGTATGGACAAAGGCTTTCAAAATTGCTTCTATCGGAGTTAATTCCCGACCCACACTCCCGTCATGTTGACAAAACTTCCCCGACACCCCTCCCGCAATGCTGTTTTGCTGGCAATCACAATCACGGTGGGCTGGTTGCTGCCGCAAAGCTCCAATGCTCAATTCGGGGTGTCTCCGTCACAGACAAGTAACTTCTTCAATGATCTGCGCTCCCGTACAGGCCAGCTGAAAAAAGCGGCTCAAGCCTCCACTCGCTCTGGAGACGTGGTGTATGATTATGAGAAGGGTGCTTATGTTTCTCAGGAAGATCAGGAAGGGTATCAGGACCTGCAAAAGCTTTTGCGTTCTGACCGCCAGATCTCTCAGCCGTCCGTGCGAAGCGGCAGCAATGCTTTCGCCGCCCGTTCCGTGGGTGACTATACCACCTATTCCGGCCAGTATTCCGGCGCTCTGAGCTACTTTGCCCCGACTTACACTTCTGACCCCTTCCTCAGCGGCAAGCGCAACCTAGTGCTCGGTCCCGTGAATCTCGGTCTTGGCCTCTATCAGGGCTTTGAATACAACAGCAACGTCCGCCGCACTGCGGTGCCGATTTCCGATTTTATCAGCAGCACGCTGATCAACATCAGTGCCAACTACCGCATTTCTCAGTACAACGTTCTGAGTTTCACAGGCGGTATCGGTATCGACCACTACTTCAACCATCCGGAACTCGCGACCTACGGCAACGGCAACTACCTGCTCAACGTATTGCCCGGCACCACTCTGGCCTTTGATATCAAGGCCGGTCCTGTGAACATCACGATCTATGATCGCATGTCCGTCCGTCCTGCTCTGAACAACGCCTTCGTCGGCGCCAACAACAACAGCAGCTTCGGAGTCTTCCAGAACGACGGTGGTGTGGCTGCCAACTGGCAGATCAACTCCGCATGGGCGCTCGCCGCCAACTATACTTATACCATCTCCGAGGCGCTGGGCAGCGGCAACGGCCAGTTCAGCCGCTCCATGAACTCTCTCCACCTGTCTCTCACCTACAGCCCTACAGCCACTTGGATCTTGGGCACAGAAGGCGGCGTCTCCTTCCTCAAATACAAGCAGCCTACTCTGAACGGCGGCACCCTCTTCAACTGGGGTGCCTTCCTCAGCATGCCTCTCGGCAAGTCCACGGTGGTCAAGCTCTCCGGTGGTATTCAGGTCTTCGACTTCAATGCTCCAACGGTCTTTGCGCCCGCAGGTCCAGGAGACAACTCCAACCTGAGCGGCTATTACTACAACTTCAGCATCACCAACCAGCTCAACGCCCGTTTCAGCCATACGCTGACCGTTGGTCATGAGTCCTCGATCAACCTGGCCTCCAACTTCATCACCGCTGACTACATTAACTACGGTATCTCCATGGTGGCTTGGAAGGGCGGCCGTTTCTCCCTCTCGGGCTACTATGAATACGCCAATCCTTCCCACACCAATCCTGCCTTTGCTGGCACGGGCTACAAGCTGACCCAGTTCGGTTGGGACCTCTATTACACGCATCAGCTGACTTCCAAGCTCCGTGCTGGCGCAGGCTATCACTTTGGTCGCGCAGACTACATCGGTGTGACCGGAAAAGACTCCGACCAGAATGGCTTCTCCTTCGATCTGAACTATGCGCTGACTGCCAAGGCGGGTCTCAACCTCGGCTACCGTTATTTCACCACCAATTACAGGCAGTCCCCAACGGCTGCTGACTCGGTGCAGACACGTGTCATTTTGGGTCTGAACTACAATTTCTAACGAAACGGGCCTGGAGAGGTCTATGCACCTTGACATAAGACTGCCCGGAATCAGCTTGGGCGTCTTAAGGTTTCACTGTCGTTCGTTCACCATCATGAAAAAGCTATCGCTGTCACTGTTGTTTCTGGCTTCCGTCCTGCCGTGCCTGCAGGCTCAGGATGCGGGATTTAAAATTCCTACTGACTCCGGCAGGTCAGCCAGGCAGGCCGCGCCTGCTGGTGGGCCTGTGAATGCCGGGGCTGCGGTGCTTTCTTCGATGGACGTTCTGGACAACACCCAGACCATCGCCGCCGGCGACACCATCAGCATCAGGGTTCTTGAAGATCGCCGCGACGCGCTTCAGCAGATAGTGGCTGTCACAGGTGAAGTAAACGTCCCCTACATCGGGCTCATCACCGCCCGGGGGCGCACTTGCAGGGAGCTTGCCTTTGCCGTCAAAAAGGAGCTGGAGAAAAACTTCTTCCAGCACGCCACAGTCGTCATCGCCATCGACAAGCTCAACGAATACGATGCCAAGAGCATCCGTGAGGTGGAGATCGACTTCTACGTCATGTTTGGCATTGTGGCCAAGCAGGGCAAATACGACCTGCCACCCAATGAGGACATCACCATCAGCCAGGCCATTCTGCGTGCCGGTGGATTTGCCCAGTTTGCCAACAAGGAGAAGGTCAAAGTCATCCGTAAAACACCGCAGGGAAATAAAACCATCCTGGTCAATGTGCATGACATCATGCAGATGGGGAACCTCGAGAAGGACATCTACATCCGCAAGGATGACGTGATAATCGTTGAGGAAAAGACCATCAACTTCTAAAGATGACGAAGGTTGGTCTGTGCCCCTGCCACTGATAAGTGAGGTGAAATTTCAGTCAAAATCGAACAAAGGGGCGGGCGAATAAATCCAATGGCTTAAATTGTATTTTGAGCGACTCTGCACGCCCGGGCTATGTGCCGGGAGGAGCAGGAGCGCTGCTGCCGTCTTCATACCCAATTTGGATTTAGAAAATCATGGAACAAAACCTCACACTCCCAGGCCAGGTGCAGTCTAGCACCCTGAGCCGTATTCACGAGGCTTCGGCAAAATTCCAGCGCTACAAAATCCTGCTCCGCCGCCGCTGGTGGTTCCTGCTCCTGACGGCCAGCATTGGTGTTTGTGTGCAGGCCCTGCGCATCACCGGGCGTCCGACAGAGTTCCGTTCCCTGGCCAAGCTCGTGGCAGGTGGCCAGATGGTGATCAATGACAGCATCAGCTGGCGTGAACAGCAGCAGGATTTCTACGGAACGATCATTGAGACGGTGGAAAGCGCCGAGATGAAGCGCCGTGCGCTGGATCGCGTACGCGCTCTTAATCCTGATGTGAAGGACTCCGATGTGGAAATCCGCGTGGCGCAGACCAAGGGCTCCGCCATCTTTAACATTCTGGCCACGGGCTCAGAACCCAAGTACACCCGGATCTTCCTTGATGCGCTGCTGGATGAGTTCATTGGCTTCCGCCAGAACATCCGCGAGCAGGCGCAGGGAAAAGTGCTGCAGCAGTTCCTTTCTGAAGTGGTGGCCAAGCAGAAGGTCATGGAAGACAGCCTTGAGCGCCTGACCAAGTTCAAGACTGCCAACAACATCCTCACCATAACCAACGGTAACAATTTGGCCGCGCACTTCCTGGCCAATCTGGAAGCCCAGCGTGATGCCCAGCGCACGACTCTCGAAGAGCTCAAGCTCGCCATTGCAAACGTCAATGCTGCCATGGAGGCGCGTGAGCGCATGCTGAGTGCGGCAGGTGCTTCGCCCACCGGTGGTGGTGCCAAGGCTTCTGAAGGCGGTTCTGCTCCCTCCTCGGTCAAAACCCCTGAAACCACTTCAGGACGCGGCATGACCATGGCTGAGCAGGACTATCTGCGCACAAAGTCCAAGATCACCGAACTCAAGACCAAGCTGGATTCCCTGCTGACCCAGTTCAAGCAGCAGCACCCGATGGTGCAGGATGTCTCCGAGGAACTGGTGGCTCAGAAGTCGCTGCTGGCATCTTACGCAGAGCAGATTCAGCAGGAGATGCACACCCAGATGGGCGACATCCAGCGTCGCGTGCAGGTTCTGGACGCACAGATCCTCGAAAAGCAGAAGGAGGCGCTCGATCTCGGCAGCAAGATTGCTGAGCACGACAAACTGGAAAAAGCGGCCGAGGCAGCCAAGCTGGCCTATGAAAAGCTCTTCGAACGAGTCGAGAGTATTCAGAGCATCTTCAATACCCAGGCGGACTACGTGGCCATCCAGGAGCGAGCCACCCCGGCCTCTGAAAACGTGGAAGACTGGGTCATGCCCATCGTGGCAGGTCTCGTGGGAGGTGTGGGTCTCGGCATTGTGATCCTGCTGCTCTTTGACCGGCTGGATGACCGAATGAACTCCTACAGCGAGTTCCAGGCACTCTTCCCAGGAGAGGCTGTTCTCGGCCAGGTGCCCGAGCAGAGGAATCGTGGAGACGTGGCGCTGCTGCGTCCGAATGATGACCGCCACCTCTATGCCGAGGCGTTCCGCAATGTCCGCTCGTCCATCCTCTTCAAAAACTGGCAGGGCAAGCCCCCGAAGACCATCCTCATCACCAGTGCCGTGCCTAACGAAGGCAAGACTACGGTGACCTCCAACCTGGCCGTCACCATGGCTCTGGCTGGTGCCCGTGTGCTTCTGGCTGACTGCGACTTGCGTCGTGGTGGTGTCAGCGAGCTCTTCAAGCTCCCCTCCACCCCCGGTCTCAGTGAGGCTTTGCGTGGCAAGCTGCACTGGCGCGATGCCGTGCAGGAGACCAGCACGCGCAATCTCGATCTGCTGGCCCGTGGCGATGTCTTTGACCAGACCTCCGAAATGCTGCTCTCCAAGACGGCTGAGGAGATGCTCAAGGAGATGTCCGAAGAATACGACTACGTCATCTTTGACAGCGCCCCGGTGCTCGTGGCGGACGACACCGCCAGCTTTGCGCCAAAGCTCGACACCGTGCTCTTTGTGGTGCGTATGTCCTCCACCATGGCCCGCCTCTCCGGCAAGGCGCTGGATCTGCTCTATGAACGCCAGGTGAACATCGGTGGTGTCATCCTCAACCGCTCCAGCTCCAACCTGAAGGAGTACACTTACTACAACTACGCCAGCTACTACTACGCCCCTGCCAAGACCAATCCGCAGGCGGCCGAGGCTGCGCCTGCCAAGTCCTGATCTGATTTTGCCACGTTACTGCATGCTGGCAGCATGGCTTGAGACTGCGGCCTCCTTTTAGACGCTCGCCGACTGAGATAGCTGCTCTCCCGTCAGCTTGAGCAGTGCTTCAGCTGCTGGAGAAAGACGGCCGTTCTTGGGCCAGATCGCTGCTATCTGACGTTGCATTCTTGGTTCTCTCAAAGGGACCGCCCGGATTGAAGAGGGCAGATTTCCCGCTGCCAGACGTGGCACGATGGCCAGCCCAAGGCCTGAAGCGACCAGAGCGCGGACTGTCTCGAGTTCACCGCTCTCGCATACAATGCGGGGTTCAAAACCGGCCTTGCGGCAGGATTCCAGCGCTGTGTCGCGTGCCCGGCCCTTGTAAAAGATGAAGGATTCTGCGGCCAGTTGCTTGAGCGCGGCTTCTTTCTGTCTGGCCAAAGCATGCGCTTTACCGGCCAGCAGCACAAAGGGCTCGCTGAGCACCGTCTGGCTGCTGAAGGCGGACTTGCTGGCAGGCAGTTGCAGGAAGCCGATATCGGCAAGACCGGACTCAACACAGTCGGCCACACGCTCGGAGCTGTCCTCGATCAGTTGGAGCGCCACCCGCTCATGCCGTTTGCTGAAGTTGCGGATCACCTCGGGCAGCAGGCAGGCGCACACGCTGGGGATGGCGGCTATCACCAGTTTTCCGCCGCGCAACTGGGCCACATCGGACACCACGGTCTTCGCCGCCTCGGCCTGGCTGAGCAGGGCCTCCGCACGCGGTAGGAAGGCCTTTCCAGCCGCCGTCAACTGGGTCTCCTTGCGGCCACGGATAAAGAGCGGCGTGCCCAGTTCGGCCTCCAGGTTTTTCATCTGCTGGCTCAGGGCCGGCTGCGCCATGTGCAACCGGCCCGCCGCCCGCGTGAAGCTCCGCTGACGTGCGATCTCGAGGAAGTAGCCGAGTTGGTAGAATTCCATGATGCTGCGGTTAGATTGGAGCATTGCCTGTCGTTTCCAAGCACGAAACGGCTTGTTTGGTGCCGCAGGAAACCCATTCATCCAAGACCATGAGATCCTTGTCTCTAGCGGTTGCACTGCTCTCTCTCGTGCTGAGCAGCTGTCAGGGGCCCAAGGTGAAGATCGTCTTCAATCAACTCAAACCCGGGCAGCTTGAGGGAAAAACGGTCGGGGTGGAGGGGATGGTGATCACAGCTGCGTGCTGGCCAGGCAGGTATCTGGATGGGCCGGTGCTTTTTGCGGCGGAGAAAGGATTGCAGCATCGTCTCAAAGGGGCTCGCTTTTGCGTCATCGACGAGGCTGGGGCCGTAATGCAGGAGGCGGGCCCCTCACGGCCGGGCTCGGATCAGCTGGACTACGTATTCAAAATCATGCTCAGGGAGGACTCCGTCACTCATGGCGTCAGCCGGTGGAGTGGCGGGATCAATAGCAAAAGGATGACCAACCGGCGTGATCCGGGGTTCAATGCTTTCGGCGGCTGGCGGGGATTCACCGGCGACTACAGCTTTCCCTACAGAGAGGTGACCAAACGCACTCTGAAGGCTGAATACACTTTGTCAGACCATCAGACCTGCAAAATCATCTGGCGGGCCGAGGTGGAGTCTTCGGACACGTATGTGGAGCTGGAGGGTTCCGGCTCCACCTACCGCAATGCCAGGACGGTGGAGCGTGAGGTGCCGCTTCAGCCGCTCTTGGTGGCGTTGAACACAGCGGCGGTGAAGGCCATCCGAAAATCGCGACTTTAGACCTCCAGCCTCTTTTGCGTCATTGGTGGGCTTCCTGGAACTTTTTCACTCGAAACTCGACAGCAGAGCGTGCGTTGGCGCTCAGCCCGGGGCTGAGCTTTTCCGCTTCAGCACGTGCCTTCTCGTCTCCATGGCCAGCAGCCAGCTGCAGCCACTGCAGGGCCTCCACGGGGTCTTTGATGACACCTGCTCCCTCCAGGTAGCACATGCCGAGGCTGTATTGTGCTGCGGTATGATCCTGGGCAGCGGCTTTCTGAAACAGCTCTGCAGCCTTGGTGGCGTTTGCTGGCGCACCTATGCCGTCGCGGTGGCAGGTTCCGAGATTGTACTGTCCTTCCACATCATTATGCTCCGCTGCTTTCAAATACCATGTAACAGCAGAAGTTGGATCTTTGGGCATGCCGAGCCCCTGCATCTGCAGATTGCCCATTTCATTCTGAGCTGCGGCATTGCCCAGTTCTGCGGCACTGCGGGTCCACCTCACGGCTTCAGTTTCGTCTTTTGCCACGCCTTCTCCCAGGAAGTACCTGCTGGCCAGCTCAAGCTGCGCTGCGGCATCGCCGTTTTCGGCTGCCTTCCGCAGCCAGATTATGTCTTCGCCCGGCGCGCGGGGCCCCATGGTGGCGGGACTCCGCCGCACGGTGTGTCCTTTGTCCGCTGTGGCCAGATGCCAGGAGTGCGCGCCCGACGCGTTGTGTGTTCTCTCCGAGCCGCTCCCTGATGACAGGGTAAACCATTTCAGCGCCTCCACCGGATCTCTGCGCACGCCTTCGCCCTGATAATAGGCTATGGCCAGGGCGTACTGGGCGTTGGCATTGCCCTGGGCGGCGGCCTTGCGGTACCAGCTTACGCCCTCCACTGGATCCAGTGGCACGCCCCGGCCACGCATGCAGGCATAGGCCAGCGCCACCTGTGCGCTGGGGGCGCCGTTCTCGGCGGCTCTGCGGTACCACTTCATGCCTTCTTCTTCATTCCGCGTCACGCCTTCACCGGCAAAGTAGGCACGTCCAAGCTCGATCTGTGCGTACACATCGCCACGTTCGGCAGCTCTGAGATCCCACTTTGCAGCTGCCACCGGATCTTCCTCGATGAGCTTGCTGCGGTGCATGGCCTGGCGGTGCCAGTAGAGAGCCTGCAATTCATTCTGCTCCAGGCCCACGCCTTTGAGGTAGGCGTGCGCCACAGCCTCTTTCGCGTCTGAGTCTCCCTGGTCGGCAGCGGTGAAGTACCACTGCAGGGCCTCTGTCACGTTCTTGGAAACGCCTTTGCCATGCATGTAGGCGTGTCCCAGCTCCACCTGAGCGCGCGGGTCTCCCTTGGCTGCGGCTTCGAGATACCACTTTACTGCAGCTGATGCATCCTTGGGCATGCCGATGCCTCGGGCGCTGCATCTGCCCAGCTGGTAGAGAGCGTCCGCGTTTCTTTGTGCAGCGGCCAGTTGAAACCAACGCACAGCCTCCGCTGCATCCGGTGCCACACCCGTGCCCAGCAGGTAGGCACGACCCATGGCATGCTGTGCTCTGGCATATTCCTGGTCGGCGGCTTTGCGCAGCCACTGCATTCCCTGAGCCGGGTCCTTGGCCACCCCTTTGCCTTGCAGGCAGGCTTCACCCAACGCCAGCTGTGCTGCAGGCAGGCCCTGATCAGCGGCCAGTCGAAACCGCCTTGCGGCCTCGGCCAGATCCCGTCGTACTCCATTGCCCTCAGCATAGGCCTGGCCGAGGGCGTACTGCGCGGAGGCATCTCCTTCCTCCGCCCGTTTTCGCAGCGTGGCGGGTGGCATCGGCTCGGCAGGTATGACTTTGGCCGGGAGTGTGGATCCCACATGGGCAGGGTTCAGGTACACCGTTGGGGCGACGAGGGTTTTGAAAGGGAAGGCCTCATCCTGCAATGTGGGCACCTCCTGGCCAGCGGCATAGGGTGCCAGCTGTGCGCAGAGGATCAGGCTCAGCGATCCGAGGATTCGCAAAACGTGGGTGGTGTTCATGACGAACTCGCGCCAAACGAAGCACCGGAATGACGAATGTCATCTGCGAAGATGTACGATGAAGGACCGTGGTATGAGGCATTCGCCTATACTGTTTCAAGCACGTGCAGTGCTCTCGGTTTCATCATGGCGCTCACGATTCATGCGCAGCCTCATTCATCAGCATTTCCAATCGTGAAGATCGGAAAGAAATCTTTTCCTGATGCTGCGCTGCCGTGCAGTATCCTGCCCATGCGCCGCCTTTGCGTCCACACCATCACCACCAAGCCGCTGAGCCTTGAGGAATGCCTTGTCGAATTCCCCAAGCGTGGAGTCAGCGGCATCACCATCTGGCGGCAGGCGCTGGAGGGCCGTGATCTGGGGGCGGTGGCGCGGCAGACGCGCGAGGCTGGGCTGGACGTCGTCAGCCTCTGTCGCGGCGGCTTTTTCCCGGCGGCCACAGCGACGGGCAGACAGGCGGCCATTGATGACAATCTGAAAGCCATCGAGCAGGCGCACGCCATCGGCGCGCCACTCATCGTGCTGGTATGCGGGGCGGTGCCCGGCCAGCCGCTTGTTGAGTCGCGCAAACAGATCACCGATGGCATCGCTGCCGTGCTGCCTGCTGCGGAGAAGGCGGGGGTGAAGCTCGCCATCGAGCCTCTGCACCCGATGTATGCCGATGATCGCAGCGCGGTGAACACCATGCGTCAGGCGCATGAGATCTGCGATGCACTGGGCTCGCCGAAAAGTGTCGGCATCGCGGTGGATGTGTACCACGTGTGGTGGGATCCCGAGCTGAAGGAGCAGATTGACCACGCTGGCAAAACCGGCCGCCTGCATGCCTTTCACATCTGCGACTGGAGGACGCCCACCATCGATCTCCTCAATGACCGCGGTCTCATGGGCGAAGGCTGCATCAACATCCGCGAGATCAGCGACTGGGTGGATGCCACCGGTTTCACCGGGCACCGCGAGGTGGAGATCTTTTCCAATCGACTCTGGAGCGGAGATCAGCGCGAGTTTCTCGAGAAGATCGCTGCGAGCTATGCACAACTTTACGCATGAAAGCCTGCATTCACTTTTTGCTCATCCAGCTCGCCCTTGGGGTGTGTCTGTCCGCAACCACTGCAGACACCGCGCTGAGTCCGCTCCTACTGCGTGACCAGTGGCGGTTTGAAGACCCAGCCGCATGGGGGTGGGAGGGGGATGGAGCGGAGACGGCGCTCGTGCTCAAGAAGCCTTCGCAGTACAAACCGAAGTTTCGCAGGCCCTTCAATCTTGCCTGGTTTGACGGTGCTGAGTGGTACTCCTTTACACTCACCTGTGAAGCGCGGCTCGACGTCTTCAACAAAGGCAACAACGACGTCTGCATCGCCTTTGGGTGCGTGAGCGACTCTGAGTTCTACTACGCGCATCTGGGCGAAAAAGCAGATGGTGTGCACCTGCAGCTGCATGTGGTGAACAACGCCGACCGCAAAGCCATCACCAAAAAGCGCGCCGAGACTCTGCCATGGCAGCCCGGCCACTGGCATGCCATCAAGCTGGTGCGCGATGCCGCATCTGGCAGCATCCAGGTTTGGTTTGATGGAAAGCTGGTGCTCGAAGCCAGTGACAAGACCTTTGGCAAAGGCCGCATCGGTCTCGGTTCCTTTGATGATCTCGGCGCGTTTCGGAACGTGATCGTAACTCCAGCCGCAGCCGCCTCGGCAGAGGCTTCCTCTCTTTGACCCAATCCCCCTTTCTAACTATGAACACACGCAGAATCGGCATCATCATGAACGGCGTCACCGGACGCATGGGTACGAACCAGCACCTGATCCGCTCGATCAAAGCCATTCGCGACCAAGGCGGACTCAAGGTCAGCGACGACCTCGTCATCATGCCCGACCCCATCCTCACCGGCCGCAATCATGATAAGCTCAAGGCCCTGGCGGAGCGCACGGGCGTGACGCGCTACACCACCGACATCGACGCCGCTCTGGCCAACAAGGAAGATGAGATCTTCTTCGACGCCTCCGGCACGCTGCAGCGTGCGGGTTTTGTGGAAAAGGCAGTCAAGGCAGGCAAGGCCATCTACTGTGAAAAACCCACCGCCGTGGAAACGAGCGAGGCGTTACGTCTGGCCAAGCTCTGCGAAGACGCCGGTGTGAAAAACGGCGTGGTGCAGGACAAGCTCTGGCTCAGTGGCATACGCAAATTCCGCACCCTGCGGGATCAGGGCTTCTTCGGCCGTATCCTCAGCGTGCGCGGTGAGTTTGGCTACTGGGTCTTCACCGGAGAAGATGCCGACCAGCCCGTGCAGCGCCCCTCTTGGAATTACCGCAAGGAAGACGGCGGCGGCATCATCGTCGATATGCTCTGCCACTGGCGTTATGTGGTGGATAATCTCTTTGGCAAGGTCAAGGCCGTGAGCTGCCTGGGTGCAACGCATATCCCCCAGCGTCTGGACGAGCGCGGCAAGCCCTACGCCTGCACCAGCGACGACGCCTGCTACGCCACCTTTGAGTGCGAGGGCGGAGTCATCTGCCAGTTCAACAGCTCCTGGACGGTGCGCGTGCGTCGAGACGACCTGCTGACCATGCAGGTGGACGGCACGCACGGCAGCGCCATCGTGGGCCTGCGCAAATGCTGGGTGCAGAGCATCGGCACCACGCCGCGCCCGACGTGGAATCCGGACATTGACCAGCCGATCAATTTCTTCAATGGCTGGCAGGAGGTGCCAGACACCACCACCTATGATAATGCCTTCAAGATCCAGTGGGAGGAGTTTCTCAAGCACGTGGTGCTGGACACACCCTTCCCATGGACGCTGCGCGAGGGTGCCAAGGGAGTGCAGCTCGCCGAACTGGGCCTGCAGAGCTGGGAACAGCGCAAATGGCTGCCGGTGGGGGATCTTTGATCCGTCACCAGCCCGCGAATAATAATCACGGGTGCCTGTTCTGAGACATTGCGCAACTCCGGTGCGTGGGCCAATCTGCGCGCATCGAATGTTGCGCGCCGTAGGTCGATACACACTCTCCATACTCCATGAGCTGGGAGACTTTGCCCTCTTCACAGGGCAGTCCTTTCGTGCCGCAGCTGGTGCCCGGCGGCTCTGGCGGCGTGTGGTGCGTGCTGGTTTTGAGCAGGGCGTGCGCTGCCTGCCGGTCATCCTGATCGTGGGCATGTTCACCGGGCTGGTGCTCGGCCTGCAGGGGTATTATGTGCTGAACCGCTTTGGCTCCGAGGGCCTGCTGGGCACGCTGGTTTCTCTCAGCCTCATCCGTGAGCTGGGGCCGGTGCTGGCAGCTCTCATGCTGGTGGGGCAGGCCGGATCCGCCCTGGCAGCAGAGCTGGGCATGCAGCGGAATACCGAGCAGATCGCCGCACTGGAAACCATGGGTGCCAGCAGCCATGCCTACCTCGTCACGCCACGCCTGCTGGCCGCGCTGGTGGTCTACCCCATGCAGACAGCTCTCTTCATCACCATAGGTCTCTGGGGTGGCAGCCTTTCGGGCTCGATGCTCCTGGGGCTGGAGCCAGGCATCTATTGGTCGGCCGTGGAGCGCGCCGTGGAGGCTCCGGATGTGCGCGAATGCTTCACCAAGGCGGCCACCTTTGGGCTTCTGACCATCGCGCTATGCGCGTATCATGGCTTCAATGCCCACCTCTGCAGCACGGCCACCGGAGCACGTGCGGTCAGCGCCTCCACCACGAGGGCAGTGGTCCAATCCAGCATCATCGTGCTGGCGGCGGATTACGTCATCACTTCCTTCCTGGTCTGAATCACATGGGCGCTGACACCACACCACTCCTGCTCAAGATCGAAGGCCTGCAAAAAGGCTTCGGTGGCAATGTGGTGCTGGACGGCGCATCTCTCGACGTGCCGCGTGGCAGTCTGGTCACGGTGCTGGGCCGCAGCGGGGCAGGGAAGTCGGTGTTGCTCAAGTGCCTAGCCGATGTGGTGCAGCCAGATTCCGGCAGCATTTTCTTTGACGGCAAACCGCTCGCTACAGGAGATGCCGCCGCCCGGGCGGACTTCCGCAGGCGCTGCAGCTTTCTGTTTCAGAGCAATGCACTCTTTGACTCTCTGACCGCGCTGGAAAACGTGGAATTGCCTCTGGAGCAGACCACCTCTGTGCCCGACAAGGAAATTCGCGAGCGCAGCCTTGAGGCCCTGCGGCAGCTGGAGCTTGAGGCTTACAAGGACCACTACCCCAGCCAGCTCTCCGGCGGCATGCAGAAGCGCCTGGCCCTGGCACGTGCCATCGTCACCCGGCCGGAGCTGGTGCTCTTTGATGAACCCACCGCCGGGCTGGACCCGCTGCGGAGGAATGCCGTCTTTGCCATGATCGCCAAATACCAGCGCCAGTTTGGCTTTACCGCCCTGGTTGTCACGCACGACCTCACCGAGGCGCTGCTGGCCAGCGACCGCGTGGCGCTGCTGGACAAAGGCCGGATGTGCTTTGAAGGTACGCCGGACGAATTCTCCGCCTCCACCTCCACTGTGGTGGGGGATTTTCGAGATAGCGCAGCCGCACTTGGCCGTACACTTGCTTCCATCCGCCGTGGCGAGGCTCTCCAACCCGAAGACTCATGAAACAATCCAAACTGGAACTCTATGTAGGCCTCTTTGTGCTGCTGGGGCTCGCCGCTGTCGTTTACCTCACGGTCAAACTCGGCGCGGGCCATATGCTAAGCGGAGATACCTATGTAATGGAGGCGCGCTTTTCCAATGCTGGAGGGCTCAATACCGGCAGCAGCGTGCTGGTGGCGGGCGTGCCGGTGGGACGGGTGGAGGGTATCCGAGTGGATCCCGCCGACTATAGCGCCATGGTCACCCTGCGGGTGCAATCGGGCCTGAAACTGCCCACAGACACCATGGCCTCGATCAAAACCACCGGCCTGATCGGTGACAAATATGTGGCACTTGCGCCCGGCGCAGACGAAACTTATCTTAAAGCTGGTTCGCGGATCACAATGACCGAGTCCTCGGTCGATTTGGAATCGTTGATTGGCAAGATGGCTTTCGGTAGTGTTGAAAAAGGCAAAGAATCTCCCCCTCCAGCTCCATGACCCTGCGTTTCCTGCTCCCAGTCCTGCTTTTAGCAGCACCCTTTACTGCCAGTGCGCAGCTGGCTGATGCGCAGTCCAAGCTCAAGTCTGCCGTGGCGGAAGTGCTTTCCGTGGCCGACCGCACCGGCAATCGCAGCGCACTGCCCAACAGCCTGCGTCCTGTGCTGCAGAAGCACGTGAGCTTTGAGACGATGACCAAGCGCGCTGTGGGCCCAGGCTGGCGGCAGTTCAGCCCAGCCCAGCAGCAGCAGGCCACCGAGCTCTTCTCCACCCTCATCATCCGCAGCTACAGCAGCAAATTCACCCCTGGAGAGCACCCGGACATCACCTATCAGCAGGCGTTGCAGCCGGCAGAGGGGCGTGTGGATGTGCCCACCAACATGGTTTACAAAGGCAGCCACTACAACGTCGTGTACCGCATGGAGCAGGTGCAGGGCTGGCGTATCACGGACGTGGTCATCGAAGGCGTCAGCCTGATCGCCAACTATCGCAGCCAGCTTGATGCCCAGTTTCAAAAAGGCGGAGCCAACGCCGTAATCAGTTCACTTTCGCAATCTGTCTCCCGTCCACAATGAAATACCACACATCCACACTCCGGCTGCTGTTGCTGGCCGTCTCCCCGCTGCTCACTGATTGCAGCATGACTGCGGACAAGAAAGCTGCGCAGCCCATGGCTCTGGCAGAGACCTCCACGATAGCCCCAAAGGGCAAAGGTGCTCCTGCCAAAGCAGCGCCAGCCAAACCGGGAGACGAGGAGGTGGACGAATATGCCACCAAAGCGGACATCTATGACCCGCTCCAAGGCGTCAATCGTGCGTTCTTCTTCCTAAACGACAAACTTTACACCCTGGTCCTGCGCCCCATCGCCAAAGGCTATAATTTCATTCTGCCCCGCCCGGTGCGTAAGGGGATCGACAATGCCTTTGAGAACGCCAAATATCCCGTGCGTGTGGTGAACTGCACGCTGCAGGGCAAGTTTAAGCGTGCCGGTCAGGAGACTGCCAAGTTTGCCGTCAACACTGTGGGTGGTGTGGTGGGCATCTTCCGTCCTGCAGAAAAGATCCCCTCTCTGGCCAATCTGCCTGACGAGGACACCGGCCAGACGCTGGCCAAGTGGGGTATCCCGCACGGTGCCTACATCGTCTTGCCTGTTCTAGGGCCGTGCAGTGTGCGAGACGCCGTCGGCCTTGCAGGAGACTACGCCCTCAATCCTGTGAACTGGCCCTATCTCTACTGGTATGGCAGCAGGTCCAAGCACGATTGGACCATTGCTCCACCGTCTGCCAACACGCTCCGCACCATCCCGACACAGATCGACAGGTATGACACGATCACCAAGGATGCGGTGGATCCCTACCTCTCCGCGCGCAGCGCCTATGCTCAGAACCGCGATGAAGCGGCCAAGAAGTAGCCCTCTCTGCTGATTCCAGACTCAAACGGAGTCTGGTGCTCCCAGTTCAAAGCGGCTCGTGCCTTCAAAGCATGGGCCGCTTTTCGTTTGGTCTGTAGCAAATCCTGGGGCTGTTGAGTTGCTACAGGTTTCGTAGGATGCCTGTTGTAGGCGGCCCTCTTTTTGCAAAGAGGAACACGTGCCTGGCAGATACGCCTAATCAATCTCGTGCAGGAAGCGCACGAGGGACGTTTTGCAGATCTGGGCCGGAGAACTGCATCGCCTCATCGTAAATTCGGCTGCGGGTGCTTTCGACCTCGTTGGAGGCATCGAGAGGATCGTCTGAGCGCACGATGCGGGGCTGGATGAAGACCAGCAGCTCATCGCGCGTGGTCTGATCCTGCGTAGTGCCAAAAAGATGACCCAGAACGGGGATGCGGCTCAGGCCGATCACGCCGTTTTTATTCTTGGTGGTCTTCTCTGTGATCAGGCCGCCGAGCACGACGGTGGCGCCGTTTTTTACCGCCACCTCCGTCACCAGCTCCTGGGTGCCGATGGTGGGCACGGTGTTGCCGCCGATGGTCTGTGAGCCGACGATGTTGTCATTGATCTGGGCGATTCGCAGCGTCACCTCGTGGTCGGAGTTGATCAGCGGGATGACTTCCAGCTTCAGCACTACATCGCGGTAGGTCACGCTCACGCTGGTATTGGCCACACCGGCGGAGAAGCCTCCATTGGTCAGGATATTGGCCGGCACCGCGATGCGCTGGCCGGAGGAGATGACGGACTTGGCGGCGTTCTTGGCATAGATGCTTGGCGTGGCCAGCACCTTGAAGTTGTTGTTGTTGTTGATGACCTTGATGTAGTTGCTCAGCGATCCCAGCTGGCCGTAGAAGTTGAGCTGACCAAACTTGGCAGGGAACTGGATGATGTTGTTGTTGGTCGTCGTGGTGGTGCCGCCGGTGGAGGTGGTCACGGCGCCGTTGCGGTTGACGCTGAAGTCATTGAGCAGCTGGAGGAAATCCATGCCGTAGTTGAGGTTCTTGCCCAGGCTCAGCTGGCCGATGATGGCGGAGATGTAGATCTGCTGCGGGCGCACATCCATTTCCTGCAGCAGCTGGTCGATGCGGTCGATATGCTCTGGAGAGCCGGAAACGATGAGACTGTTGGACTGCGGATCGGCGATTAGGAGTGTTTTTCCCACCACCATGGATTCCGGCGCACCGACATCCTCGGGATTGTCCAGCAGGGAACGATTGGGATTGGACCCGCCCTGACCACCGCTATTTCCAAAGATGCCACCCAGCCCGTTGCCCGATCCGAAGCCTGAGCTGTTGAAACCGCTGCCGTTATTGCTGTTGCTGGCGCTGCTGCGGTTGGCGTCTGTGGAGGGGGAGTTTGAGCTGGCACTGGTGCGGCGGCGGCCACCACCACTGCCTCCGGGGGCGCCTGCCACAGCACCGTCGTTGTTGCCCTGGATGTCGGTGTCCTTGGCCAGGGCATTGTAGGCCACGGGCAGGAAGTCCAGTACGTCCAGGTACTTCAGGCGGCGTTTGAGGAAGTTGGAGCCGTCGCTCTGCTTATCGAGCTTCTGCACCAGCCCCTTGATGTAGGCGATGTCCACCGGGCGGCCGATGACCAGCAGCTCATTGGTGCGGCGGTAGGGGAAGACCTTCACGCGTGCACCAGCCGGATTGGTGGCGGCGGTGCTGCCAGCCGGACTGGCGGGCACTGCGGGGGCGCCAGGGCGTGCAGTGGGATTGGGCACTGCAGCGGCATTCGGCGTGGCGTTGGATGCCGCAGACTTGGCCATCTTCGATTTCTCCTCCTGCTCAAAGATCTCGTTCACGATCTCGGCCACCTGCTCCACATCCGAGCGCTCTAGCTTGATCATTTCATTGGAGGTTTCCGTGGGGGGGACGTCGATGATCTGGGCGATGTCGCAGATGCTGCGGATGGTGGCGCTGTTTTCCGTGATGATGAGCGCGGTGTCGTTGGAAACCGGTGTCATTGCGCCATAGGAGTGCAGTTTGATGACCTGCTGAAACGCCTTGGACGCCTCCTCAGCGGAGAGATGCTGCAGGGGCAGCACGTAGTGGCAGATCTCCTCGCTCAGTGGCAGGTCGTGCAGAACGTTATAGACTTTGAGCCCGTCGGCCGTGGGGCTTTTGCCTCCGGCGTGGTTGATCAGCTTGGCTGTGGTGGCGTCCACGTTGATGATGGCGTAGCCGTTGAGCAACAGAGTAGCTTCGATGAAGGCGACCGCATCCTTCTTGGTGAGCATCTGCGGGGAGATGATGCGCAGCATTTCCCCCTGCAGGGCGGAGTCGAGGATGAGCTTTTTGCCCGTGAGCTGGGTATAAAAAGGGATGATGGCCTGGATGGGGGCGCTGGGGAAGTTCACCTTAATGGTGGCCCCCTCTCCCACCGGCACGTAGCCTCCGTTCCCAGGCTGGGCCGCTGGCAGTGGCGCGGTGGGAACGGCGCCTGGAGTCTGGGCCTTGCTCGCCTGGCGCATGCCCAGGATCAGGAGCACCAGCAGCATGGCAGTGCGCAGCCTGGCTGGCAGTTGAGAAGGGTGGTGGGACATATTATTAAAATTACGGTCATTATATTGAATTTAGACTTAGCGGCAAGAGATTTGGTTAATATCTATTAAAATTCATGCTTTCTGGACGCGCCTGAATGGGTCTTGCAAGACCTCCCGCCTCATGGATGATCGGGCGCATGATCTCCATTCAGGGTCTCACCAAGCGCTTTGGCGCTCAGACTGCCGTCGATCACCTGACATGGGAGGTGCCTCCGGGGAAAATCGTGGGACTGCTGGGGCCGAACGGGGCAGGGAAGACCACCACCCTCAAAATGGTCACTGGCATGCTCCAGTCAGATGAAGGCACCGCCCTCGTCTGCGGGGTGAATGTGGCCACCCACCCTATGGAGGCCAAGCGCCTGCTCGGTTTCGTCCCTGACTCCGGCGCAGTGTATGAGTCCCTCACCGGGCTGGAGTTTCTCCTCATGATCGGCGCGCTCTACGGCATCTGCGAGGAGGAGGCCCGGCCGCGCATTCGGCAGTTTCTCGATTTCTTCGAGCTCGATGAGCAGACGCTCTCCTCCAAATTTCTCGGGGCCTATTCCAAGGGGATGCGGCGCAAGGTCGTCATCACCGCCGCGCTGCTGCACAATCCCAAGGTGGTGCTGCTGGACGAGCCGCTGGACGGGCTGGACGCCAATGCCGCCGTCGGCTTCAAAGCGCTGCTGGAAACCCTGGCGCGTGAGGGCAAGACCATCGTGTACAGCTCCCACGTGCTGGATGTGGTGGAGCGTGTGTGCGACAGCGTGGCCATCATGGCGCAGGGCAGGCTGCTGGTGGAGGGTTCGCCGAAGGAACTGCAGCACCAGCATGGTGCGGACACGCTGGAGCAGCTCTTCACCCGGCTCACCGGCCTCAGCGGGCTGGAGGCACGCGCGGAGTCCTTTGCCAAAAACATGCTGTCATGAGCGCCGCCGCAGAGACTCCTCCTGCACTGCCTGCGCCTGACAAGGTGCTGCGCAGACTTTTCTGGACACTGCTCTTTCGTGGCCGCACCACGCAGCAGGCCGGGGCGCACAGGACACGGCGGCAGGTCGGGCTCGGCTTCACTCTGTTGATCTACGCAGGCGTCGGCATCATACCCGCCTTATATGCGCGGACATCGGACAGCTTTGTCTTTGCCACGGCGCTCCATGGCTTCACTTTCATGTTTGCCTCGCTCACGCTGGCCTCCAGCGCAGGCACCATGCTCTTCATGAAGGAGGAGGCGGAGATCCTGTTGCATCGGCCAGTAACTCCTCAGCAGATGCTCCGTGCCAAATGCGCCGTGCTTGCGGGCTTTGCACTCCTGCTCGCGCTGGCGCTGAATCTGGCCGGACTCATTACCGGGCTGGGCAGCAAGGGGGCCACATGGCGCTTTATTCCTGCACATCTGCTCTCCATGACGCTGCTCATGGTCTTCTCCGCAGCGGCCATTGTGCTTGTGTACAATGCCTGCCTGCGGTGGTTTGGCCGCTCGCGGCTGGACAACCTGCTGGCCTCGGTGCAGTCGCTGCTCACGGTGGTCATGGTGCTCAGCGGGCAGGTCATGCCGCGCCTGCTGCAGATGGATGCGATCAAGAATCTGGATCATGTAGGCGGCTGGCTGCTGGCGCTGCCTCCGGTGTGGTTTGGCGCGCTGGATGCGTTGATCGGTGGCAGTGTCTTGGATCAGTCCGCTTTGTGGTTTCCGGCAGGTCTGGCCGTGGGAGTCACGGTTCTCACCAGCTGGCTGGCGCTGGAAAAGCTGGGTGGTGCCTACGGCCAGGGGCTGATGAACCTGAATGAATCCGCAGGCTCGTCCAAAGAGAGCACCAAGCCGCGCGGCGTGTGGCTGGCCGCCATCGTCAAACTGCCGCCGCTCTGCTGGTGGCTGAGGGATCCCGTGGAGCGCGAGTCGTTCAAGCTCACCACAGCTTACCTGTTTCGCGACCGGGAAATCAAGCTGCGGCTCTATCCCGGCATCGCACCCATGCTCATCATGCCGCTGGTGATGCTGTTTTCCGGGGTGAAGGGCGGAGCAGAGACTGCGATGGTGATGCAGGGCTTTGCCACCTGCTTTCTAGGCATGATCTCCCTGCAGGCCATGCTCTTTCTGGGCTGCTCGGAGCACTGGCGCGCCTCTGCTTTCTTTTACGTGACACCGCTGCGGCACTGGACACCGCTCTTTCATGGCGCACGCAAGGCCGTGCTCTGCTGGCTCAGCTTTCCCGTGCTGCTGCTGCAGACCACGCTGCTGGCCGGGCTGCAGCATTCCTGGCTGCCGTTTCTGCTCAGCCTGCCAGCGGTGTTCTTTCTGCCCGCCTTCTCCCTCGTGACCGGGATCATTGGCCAGTGGCTACCGCTTTCAAAGCCTTCCGAAGAGGTCAAAAACTCCACGACCGGATGTGCGATGATGGCCGTCTCCATGGCGGCCGCAGGCATCATCGGCGGGCTGGCCAGTTGGATGTGGCACATCGGGCATTTCCCTCTTTATCTCATGCTGGAGGCGCTGTTGATGCTCGGCCTCTCCTTCCTGCTGAAGTATCTCATGCGCGACACGCCGTGGGTGCCGCAGAACGAGTGACTCTTTTTCGTTTCCCCGCGCCTCTTTGCAGCTATTCAAAGCACCCGCCATGACCCACGCCGAAGCCGCCAGCCGCGCCGCCTTTCTCAGCTCCGAACTCCACCGCCACAACCGCCTTTACTACGTGGAGGCGCGCCCTGAGATCAGCGACCAGCAGTTTGATTTGCTGCTGAAGGAGTTGCAGGAGATCGAGGCGAAGTTTCCAGACCTGCAGACACCGGACTCACCCACGCTGCGTGTCGGCGGCGCACCGCTGGAGGGATTCACACAGATCACGCACACAGTGCGCATGATGAGCCTGGACAACACCTACTCCGAAGAGGAGTTGAGCGCGTTCTTTGCACGTGTGCAGAAGGGCTTGGGGCGTGAGAAGGTGGAATGCGTGATCGAGCCCAAGGTGGACGGCGTGGCCATCACCGTACGCTATGAAAACGGCGTGCTCAAATACGGTGCCACCCGTGGCGATGGCCAGACGGGTGATGACGTGACGAACAACCTCAAAACCATCAAGCGCCTGCCGCTGCGTCTCCCAAAGGATGGTCCCCAGACCTTTGAAGTGCGTGGCGAGGTGTTCATGTCCAAGGCCGGTTTTGCCAAGCTAAACCAGGAGCGCGAAGAGGCAGGTGAGGCCACCTTTGCCAATCCGCGCAACTCCACTGCGGGAACGTTGAAGCTGCTGGACCCCAAGATCGTGGCCAAGCGCCCTCTCGACATCGTCTTCTACGGTCTGGCCGAGGCAAGCGACGTGGAGTCTCAAAACGAGGTCTATGCCCTGCTGGACGCCGCCGGGCTGCGCAAGGCCGACCTCATCTGGCAAGCCGACAGCGCGGAAGGTCTGCTGCAGGCCATTCGTGAACTGGATGAAAAGCGCAAATCACTCCCCTATGAAACTGACGGTGCCGTGATCAAAGTGAACAGCTTTGTGGATCAGCGCGAGCTCGGCGTCACCAGCAAGGCGCCGCGCTGGGCCATCGCCTACAAGTACCAGCCCGAGCAGGCGGAGACCAAGCTCCTGGCCATCGACATCCAGGTGGGCCGCACGGGTGCACTTACACCCGTGGCGCGGCTGGTGCCCGTACTGGTCAGCGGCAGCACCGTCAGCAATGCCACACTGCACAACTATGAGGAGATCGAGCGCAAGGACATCCGCGTGGGCGACACGGTCATCATTGAAAAGGCCGGCGAGATCATTCCTGCCGTCGTCTCCGTGAAGAAGGAACTGCGCAGTGGCGATGAAAGCACGGTGGCCGCACCCACGCATTGTCCGGTGTGCGGCACTGCCGTGCACAAGGATGAAGAGCAGGTGGTCATCCGCTGCCCCAATCCGCACTGCCCCGAGGTGGTGAAGCGCCGCATCGAGCACTTCGTCAGCCGTGGCGCCATGGACATCAGCGGGCTGGGAGAGGCTGTTATCGCGCAACTGGTGGATTTTAAGAAAGCAGATGGTTCGAGGCTGGTGGCCGATGTGGCTGATATCTATGATATGGATGAGCTGTCCCTGGCACGGCTGGACCGCGTCGGCACCAAGAGCATCGACAACTACCTCAAGGCCATCTCCTCTAGCAAACAGCAGGATCCGTGGCGTCTCGTCTTCGGTCTCGGCATTCTGCATGTTGGCGCAGGTGGCGCGCGCAAGCTCATCGAGCACTTTGGCGGCATCGACGCCATCGCCAAGGCCAGCGTCGAGGAGCTCATGCAGTGTCCTGACATCGGCGAGATCGTGGCTGTCAGCATCCACGCCTGGTTCCGTGAGGCAAACAACATCACGCTGCTGGACCGCCTGCGCGCTGGGGGGCTCAATTTCACGCAGAAAGCCGTCGAAGCCGCTTCCGACAAACTCAACGGCACCACCTGGGTCATCACCGGCACCTTGAGCCAGGATCGTGAAACCATCGCCGACACCATCCGTGCCAACGGTGGCAAGGTGAGCGGCAGCGTCAGCGGCAAGACGACCTATCTCCTCGCTGGTGAAGATGCAGGCAGCAAACTCGACAAAGCCACCAAGCTGGGCGTGAAGATCGTCAACGAGGCGGAGTTTCGGGCGATGCTTTGATGCCGTGAACAACTCAGCGCTTACTCATCCGCCTGTGCCTTAAACTGCTCCAGCAGCGCATGCAGTTGCTGCGGTGTATGGGCGGCTTTGACAGCGGCTATAGCCTCGTTGGCCAGGGTGTCGCAGCGTTCGTTGTCGGCGTGACCGGCGTGGCCTTTCACCCAGTGCCAGCGGATGGTATGACGGGCGGTGGCGGTGTCCAGCGCACGCCAGAGGTCGGCGTTTTTCACCGGCTGCCTGGTGCTGGTGAGCCAGCCATTGCGCTTCCAGCCCGCGATCCACTGGCTGATGCCCTGGCGCACGTACTGGGAGTCGGTGTGGAAGTCGATCTCGCACGGCTCCTTGAGGATGCGCAGCGCCTCGATGGCGGCCTGCAGCTCCATGCGGTTGTTGGTGGTGGCGGGCACGCCGCCTTTCAGTTCGCGCACATGCTTGCCATACACCAGCACCGCAGCCCAGCCTCCCGGGCCGGGGTTGCCATGGCAGCCACCGTCAGAGTGAATGACGATTTTCTTCACGCCTCGGTCTGGTTGGAGTCCGCCGACCATTCACGCATGCGGCGGTCGATGAAGAAAGGCACAAAGGGCAGCAGCGAGACGATAAAGACAAACACCGCACGCTTGAACGGCCAGCTTGTGTGCATCAGCACACGATAGAGCGCAAAGCAGAACACCACGAACAGGCCGCCATGCACCGAGCCCGCGATCCTGACCGCCATCGGCATGCCCATGGCGTACTTCAGCGGCATGGCGATGAAGAGCAGGATCATATAGGAAACAGCTTCCAGCAGGGCGACCGTGCGCAGGAATGAAACGGGGTTTTTCATGGACCGTGGCTGTAGCACGACTTCGTGAATCACCGAAATGTTTTTGAGTCTTTATACGCCTCCGGCTGGCGCGTGCCTCAGGCGGCGCTTGCGGATGGCCAGCACATCCCGCGCCATGCGGAAGGAGTCACGGATCAGATGCACATGCCCACCTGGTGTCTCATGCCAGGCGATGGAAACCTCCTCAAACTCACAGCCGCTGTCATGCAGCGCGGCCAGCAGCTCCACATCAAAGGCAAAGCCATGAATATGCAGCGTGGGGGAGATGCGCTGGTAAGCCGTGCGGGGGATGAGCTTGAGCCCGCACTGGCTGTCGTGGATGGGGATGCGCAGCAGTGTGGCCACCAGCGTGCCAAAGATGCGTCCCATCAGCCGGCGCTTCCACTGGCGCTGCACACGCGGGCTAGTCTGGTCCCAGCGCGAGGCAAACAGGGCCGTTTCGGGTCTGGGCTGCTCGCGTGCCAAGCGGATAAGATGCGCCACCTCCGTGGCGGAGCAGGAACCGTCTGCATCCACAAAAGCCAGCCAGTCCACCTCCGGTGCCTGGTCCCATCCGGCATAGACTGCACCGCCCTTGCCAAGGTTCTGCGGCAGAAAAAGCGGCGGATGCAGATGCTCATGGACGAGGCAGAGTGGTGCGATGATCTCGCGCATGCGCGCTGCCTCCGCTGCATCTGATCCATCCTCCACCACCTGGATGGTCACGCCGCCCAGATCATGCACCACCTCGCACAGCTCCGCCAGAAAGGGGCCGATGCGCCCGCTTTCCTGGTAGCATGGGATCACGAGATGAACGGTGGCTGACGGCATGCAGTGGCTGGTGTAGATGTTCAGCAGAAACATGCTGAGGTGAAAGCTAAAACCGCCGTGGCCGTGAATCTTTCGCATCACTTCAGAGTTCTGGCATTGCAGGGCAGGCGGGTTTTATGTCTTTATCTGGGAGTTCGTCTTTCATGCGTTTTTTGCACTCCATCTTCGCACTGCTGCTGGTCCTGCTGCCGGCCTGCAGTTCGACAAACCGCATGCTCAAAGCCAGGCCGGTGGCTCTGTCGCCGTTTTTTGAGCAGCCATCTCTTGCCCAGGATGCCAGCGCGCAGCTCGGGTTTCAAAAGGTGTGGACCACGCCTGATTCCCGGGTGCTGGCGGCTGGCCGCGCCAAGCGCAAGCTTTACATCGCGCCCGTCACGCTGGGCTACCTGCGCCATGTGAATCGGGCCTTTGCCTCAGGAGAGGTCGCCTGGGGCGGAGTCAGACGGCAGGAAATGGAGGTTGCCATGCGTCTGCGGGATGAATTTGTGTCCGCCTTCCGCCGTTCACCTTCGCCTTACTACCGTCTGGCGAACCAGCCAGGCAAAGACACGCTCACGCTGCGGCTAGCCGTTATTGAGCTCAATCCCACCAGCCCCAAGGGCAATGCTGCGCTTACCATGCTGAAGTTTGTGGTTACCCCGGTGGCCGGGCTGGCCGCCTACTTCACCAAAGGCAACATAGCCATTGAGGGCAAGGTGGTGGACTCCGCTTCCGGGCGCACCTTTTTTCAGTTTGCTGACAACGAGAGCGACAAGCTAACCTTCATCAATGTGCGCGACTACCAGCCCTACGGCCACGCCGTGAACACCATGCACTACTGGGCCACTCAGTTTGAGCTGATGACGCGCTCCCCACACGGCTGCAAGGTTCGGGATTCAGGCTCCATCACTTTGCGGTTAAACTGATCGGCACACTCTTACTTCCTGCCAAACAGGCGGGTGAAAAAGCCGCGCTTTTGCTCCTGCACTGGCAGTGCCGCAGGAGGTGGTGCCACAGGCAAAGCCTTGGCCACCTCTACCGGGCGCGGCGCAGGCGGCGGGCCTTCAATGATGACCGTCATGCCCTTCGTGATCAGCTTCACCAGCCGCACCACATCCCAGTTGGCGGTGCGCATGCAGCCGTGGCTGGAGCTGCGGCCGATGCTCTGCGGAGAGTTGGTGCCATGAATGCCTATGCCCGGACGGTTCAACCCGATCCACATCACGCCCACGGGATTGTTGGGGCCGATAGGCAGCTGATAGTACGTGCTGCTGCGCACGCCGTATTCCAGCACGCTTTTGTCCCAGCGGAAGGTTGGCATCTGCGTGATGCCCAGGATGCGCCACGTGCCCGGCGGCGTGGCCAGATGCCCGCTGCCCGGAGTGATGGGCAGGCTGGCCAGCATCTTGTCGCCATCCCACACGCCCAGCAGCTTCTCTTTGGTGTCGATCTTGATCACACGCTGCTGAAATTCCGGCACCTCCGGCAATTTGGCGATCTCTGTCAGCTCCTCGATGAGAAAGGGCTGCACCGCAGGCACCTTCACCACATCTCCCGGCTTGAGGCTGTCCATTTTCATGGGCTTGTTGAGAAACTCCAGCAGCTCCGGCGCACAGTGAAAGCGCTCGGTCAGAAACTCCAGCAGCGAGTCATAGGGCAGGTACTTCTTCTTGCTCTGCTCAGAGGGCTGGCGCGGCAGTTCTCCCACAAATTTGAGATCCTCCTGCCGGATCGTGTAGCTGGTGTATAACTCGGTCACACTGGAGAGATCCAGATTACTGTCAGCCAGCTCCGTCTCAGGCATTCCATGAGAACTCTGGTAACGCTTCAGCGCCTTGGTGGTGAACTCTCCTGGCCGCCCGTCCAGCTTTCCTGGGCCAAAAAGCTGCGCATCCAGAAAGATCTGCAGCCTCAGGATGTCCTCCACTGGCTCCGTTGTTTTCGGCAGCGGATCAGGAATGTTCAGTCCAAACAACGGGGAGATGGACAGAAGAAAGGTGGAGGCGAGTGTGAGCAGTTGCTTCATGGAAAGGTGAAATACGATGCACACATGCGTGCAGGAGTCCGTGATTGAGTCCCGGCAAAAAGCACAGGTAAACACGATCTCGCAAGTGAAGATGCGCAGATACGAATCAGCTGCCGCCGCAGAGGTGGCTGAGGATGTATGCCGGAGAGGAGGGCGGGCTCAGCCCCGCACCTGCCCGTTGCCGTCCACCAGGTATTTGTAGCTGCACAGCTCCGCGAGGCCCATGGGGCCGCGTGCATGCAGCTTGTCGGTGGAGATGCCGATCTCAGCGCCAAATCCGAACTCGCCGCCGTCGTTGAAGCGTGTGCTCGCATTGTGCAGCACCACAGCGCTGTCCACCTCGTGCTGGAAACGCTCCGCTGCAGCGCGGTCGGCGGTGATGATACTGTCAGTGTGGTGCGAGCCGTAGCGATTGATGTGCGCGATCGCTTCGTCCAGCCCTCCTACGGTTTTCACCGCTAGAATGAGATCGAGATACTCCGTGCTCCAGTCCTCCTCCGTGGCGGCGATGGCGGGCACGCCCAGGTGCTGTTGCGCAGTGGCATCTGCGTGGATCTCCACCTTGGCCTCGGCCAGGCGCTGGCCCAGCAGCGGGTAAAACTTCGCCGCGAGACCTTCATGCACCAGCACTGTCTCCAGCGCATTGCACACGCCGGGCTTCTGGCACTTGGCATTGACGATGATATTGGCCGCCATTTCGAGATCGCCATCGGCATGCACATACACATGGCATACGCCGTCGTAGTGCTTGATGACAGGCATGCGTGCGGTGGCCACGACTTTTTCGATCAGTCCCTTGCCGCCGCGCGGGATGATGAGGTCCAGATACTGGTCCATCTGCGCCATGTGCTCCACGCTGGCGCGGTCGGTGAAGGGGATGAGCTGGATGCTGTCGGGCGGCAGACCGGCGCGCTCTCCGCCCGCCTGCAGGGCTGCGGCCAGGGCGCGGTTGCTGTCGATCGCCTCGCTGCCACCGCGCAGGATGGTGGCATTACCCGTTTTGAAGCACAGGGAGGCTGCATCCGTGGTCACATTGGGGCGGGACTCAAAGATGATGCCAATCACGCCGATGGGCACGCGCACCTTGCGGATGTGCAGACCGTTCGGGCGTGTCCAGTCGGTCAGCTTTTCACCCACGGGATCAGGCAGCAGCGCCACTTCGCGCACGGCGTCGGCAATGGCCTTGAGGCGCTTGGGATCCAGCGTCAGACGGTCGATCATGGCCTTGCTCAGGCCGTTCTGATTCGCGCGTTCCAGATCCTTGGAATTGGCGGCCAGGATTGTTTCCTGCCGTGCCATGAGCTCATCTGCCATGGCCACGAGGATGGCGTTTTTCTGCTCGGTGCTCAGTTTGACGAGGGCGTAGGAGGCGGAACGGGCGCGGCGGCCCATGTCGAGGATGGCGGACTTGATTTCGGAATCGGTCATTGAAAATGAAAAGGGCTGGCTGGGAAGCGGTGCGGCGCTGTGAGCTTACTTGGAAGGAACGGCTCCTTCGGGGATCTGGACGTCTTTGCCCAGCAGGTGCCGTGCGTTGAAGGCGTACATGCGCTCCACCAGCGGTCCGCTCAGAAAGACATGGCCTCCCTCGGTGCCTGTCAGCAGAATGGAGGGGATTTTGGCGGTGTCGAGCGCCGCATCCAGCTCCGTGGCCTGGGAGTAGGGCACCACATTGTCTTTGTCCCCATGAATGATCAGGAAGGGGGCGTCATCTGGCGTGATATAGCTTATGGGAGAGGCCTTCCGCGCCTCCTCCTTGTGATCCTTCAGGGGGCCACCGATCAGCTTGGCCAAGGGGCCGGTGGGATCATCCGGGTCGATGATGCTCCCCTTGCCGCCAAAGGTCAGGAAGTCGGACGGGCCGCAGAAATCCATGACGCATGTCACCCGGCTGCTTTGATCAAGGTGCTGGCCCAGTTCGCCCTCCAGCTCCTTCACACCACCGGTAAGTCCCAGCATGCTCACCAGATGCCCTCCGGCGGAGATGCCAAAGGCGGCGATCAATTCGGGATCGAGGTTGTAATCCTGCGCGTGGGCTCGCAGCCAGCGGATGGCGGCCTTGCAGTCGTGGATTTGCGCAGGCCACTGGTCCTGGCTGGTCAGGCGGTAGTTCAGACTGGCTCCGGCGTAGGGCGTGCCACCTTTGATCAGGCCCAGCAGCACCTGGGCATCGTCCTTGCTGCCCGCCGACCAGCCGCCGCCGTGGATGTAAACCAGCAGCGGGCGCGGCTTGTCAGACTTGGCCTCGGGTAGATAAAGGTCCAGCATCTGGCGTGGATCGCCGGCACCGACGTAGTCGAGGTTTTGCACCCTCCGGTATCCCGGCGGCAGCGGTGCCTTCTGGCATTGGGCCAGAAGGGGGAAGCTGAGGGCTAGCAAAAGCAGGACACGCATGAGTGAGGCATTACTTAGACCCGCCAGGCGGTCAAAACAAGGGCCGGGTCAGGGTAGGGTGGGCGCTCAGACGAGTGTGTTGTCATCTTGACGCATGCTTAACCAGAACATACTGTCGAGATGATGAAATATCCCCACCACGCCCGCGTGCCGGTTCTCCTGGCTAGCGCCGTTTCATTCCTTGCTCTGACGACTGCATCCCCCGCCATCTGGCCATTCTCCGGCAAGAAGGACAAGGTGGTGCCGGTGGACAGCGAGCGCGACTCGCAGGAACTTGCCGCCTCAGATCTTTTCCGCGAGGCTCAGGAAGCAGACAACTCTGGCCGCACAGCCAAAGCCAAGGCCATTTATCAGAGCATCGTCAAACAATATCCCTTCACCAAGACTGCCGCCGAGGCTTCTTATCGCAATGCTGTCATCGTCCGCCACACGGGCAAGATGGACGACGCTTTCGAAGCCCTGCAGAATTTCATCCACACCTACCGCGACAGTCCGCACTTCAACGAGGCTCTCGAGCAGCAGTACGAAATCGCCGAAGAAGCCAAAGGAGGCAAAAAGCAGCCCGGCTTCCTGCTCATGCCGATGAAGATGAACTCTTCGGAGGTGATCAAATTCTACGAGAAGATCATCCAAAACGCCCCTTACGGCAAATATGCGCCGCTCGCCCAGTTCAGCATCGCTGAAGTACAGCAGGATCTGAAGGAAAAGGACAAAGCCGTGGCCGCCTATCAGAAGGTGGTGGAAAACTACCCCAATACCTCGCAGGCAGCTGAAGCTCAGTTCCGCATTGGTTCCATCAGCAACATCGCAGCGCAGCGCAGTGAGGACGCCTCCAACCTCCTTGCTGCCCGTGACGCTGTCCGTACCTACATCGCCTCCAATCCCTCCGGCGAGCGCAAGCAGGAATCTGAGTTGATTCTGAGCCAGGTGAATACCGCCGAGGCCAATCAATCGCTCACTGTGGCAAAGTTTTACCGCCGTATCGGCAAGACTAAGGCTGCCGCCATCTATCTGAACGAGGCGCTCAAATTTGGCTCTCCAGAAGTCTCCTCCGAGGCACGCAGCATTCTGGCAGAGCTTGCTTCCGCAGATCCCGATGGCGTGGCCAGCGTCAAGAAGGGTCCGGGACAGGACTACACCGTCCTCACGGCTGAAAATCTCAAGAGCCGCGACGATTATGTGGGCCCTCTGGCTCCGGAACTCACCCGCCTCGGCCAGAAGCCAAAGATGCGCACCGGAGACGAGGGCTTCATGCCCATCCCGCTGCAGGAGCCTACTCTGCCTGTCAAACCTGGTGCTGCCACTCCAGGGCCGGGATCGCTGCTGCCGCCGGTGCCTGATACCGAAAAGCCTGCTCTTCTGCCTGTGCCGCCAACGCCGAACGCCCCCATGCAGAAAGTTCCTGGCTCCTCGGCTCCGGTGCTGCCCGTGCCGCCACCGCCGGTCACGACCAAGCCTGCTTCATAATTCTTGCACGGGCATGGCAGCACGCCATGCTGATCCGGTCACTTCTTTTCTCTCTGGATGAAATCTATTTTTCTTCTGCTTGCCGCAGCTTTCTGCCTCATGCTTCCCGGCTGTGCTGGCTACACCTTGGGTGCTCAAAAGCCCGTTCATTTGCGCAAGATCACCAAGCTGGCGGTGCCTACCTTTGAAAATCTGACTTTGGAGCAGCGCCTGAGTTCACTCGTGACGAATGCACTCATCAAGCAGCTGCAAAACCACGGCTCTTACCAAATCGTGTCAAGAGGCGAGGCTGAGGCGGTCTTGGAAGGAAAGATTACCAACATCAACCGCACCCAGTTCCGCTCGGACATCAACAATGTGCTGCGTAGCTCACAGATCCAGGCTACGCTGGTATGCCCATTCACTATTCGCGAAAAAGAATCTGGCAAGGTTCTCCATACAGGCAATGCCTACGCCGACTCCTACATCATTCTCGAAGCCAACTTGCAGCTCTCTGAAACCCAGTTGCTCGAAGATGCGGCTCAGCGTCTCGCCTACAATCTGGCAGACCAGATCTCCGAAGGCTGGTAACCTGCAGCCTGACGTCCTTTCGCATGTCTTTGGAGACGGATTTACCGGCGGAGGAGTCACCCTCTGACGAGGTGGAGCTGTTTGAGCCAGTGGCCGCCAGCGGCCGTCTGGTTCCTGGTCTGCATCTCGTGGCCACCCCCATCGGAAATATGAGGGACATCACCCAGCGGGCGCTGGACACTCTGCGCACGGCGGACCTCGTGGCCTGCGAGGACACACGCCACTCCGGCATGCTGCTCAAATACCACGACATCCGAGCCCGCCTCATCAGCCTGAACGAGCATAATGAAGCCCAGCGCATCCCGCAACTGCTCGACCATGTCCGGCAGGGGGGCAGTGTGGCGCTCATCTCTGACGCCGGCATGCCCACGGTGTCGGACCCGGGGCAGCGACTTGTCGGTGCTGCGGTGGCTGCTGGCCTGCACGTTGAGGGCATCCCAGGCCCCAGTGCTGTGCTCACGGCTCTGGCGGCGTCTGGTCTGCCTACCACGCCCTTCTATTTTGGGGGATTTCTTCCTCATAAAAAAGGCGCCCGCACCACCGAACTGACCGCCGCCCTGCAGCGCGACTGCACCAGCGTCTTTTTCGAAAGCCCCTACCGTCTTGTAGACACCCTGGCCATCCTGGCGGATGCCGCGCCCGACCGCCGAGTTGTGGTGGCACGGGAGCTCACGAAAAAGTTTGAGGAATTCAAACGAGGTCCGGCAAGCATCCTGCTAACATATTACCAAACCAAGACGCCCAAGGGGGAAATCACCCTCCTCATCGCGCCGGTTGACCCTCCCAAGTGGTTGACCTGGTAATTCATTCACAACCCAGCATCTCCATGGAAGCCCTCGCCAACTGCGCCGTCCTCAACACAACCGACAGCCTCAAACTTTCCATCACCAATCACCTGCGCTTCACCCTCGGGGCCTACATTGAAACGGCCAGCGAAAACGATTGGTATGTGGCCACTTCTCTTGCGGTGAGAGATCGTGTCATGGAGCGTGCCACCCAGTCCCGCCGCCAGCATCGCGCACAGGGAGTGCGCCGAGTGCACTACCTCTCTCTGGAGTATCTCATGGGCCGATTGCTGGAGAACAACCTGCGCAATGCTGGCATCTACGACACCGCCAAGCAGGCGCTCTCGGAAATGGGCAAGGATCTCGACGCTCTCGTGCAGAAGGAGCCTGACATGGGTCTTGGTAACGGTGGCCTCGGTCGTCTCGCCGCATGTTTCATGGACTCCCTCAGCACCATGGATCTGCCCGCCATCGGCTACGGCATTCACTACGAGTTCGGCCTCTTCCGCCAGGAGTTTGTGAACGGCAAGCAGGTGGAGCATCCAGATGCTTGGATGCGCGATGGCAGCCCCTGGAAGATTGCCCGTCCGTCCTACCGCCAGACCGTGCATCTCTACGGACAGGTCATTCAAAAGTTTGACGAGTTTGGCCAGCCGCATCACGAGTGGATGGACACCAAGTGCTTGCTTGGCCTGCCATGGGATATTCCCATCGTCGGTTATGACAGCAATACCGTGAATGTGCTGCGTCTCTGGCAGGCACAGGCAGATGAAGACTTCAATTTCAAAGTCTTCAACGAAGGCAGCTACATCGAGGCCCTGCGTGAGAAGGCCATCGCAGAAACTGTCTCCAAGGTGCTCTACCCGAACGACGCCACCGAAAGCGGCAAGGAACTCCGCCTTGTGCAGCAGTACTTCTTCGTGGCCTGCTCACTGGCGGACATCGTGCGCCGCTTTAAAGGGGGCTACACACTGCCGTGGAGCGAGTTTCCTTCCAAAGCCGCCGTGCAGCTCAATGACACCCACCCCGCAGTGGCCATCCCAGAGCTCATGCGCATTCTCGTTGATGAGGAAAAGCTGGAGTGGAGCCAGGCCTGGGACATCTGCCAGAAGACCTTCTCCTACACCAATCACACGTTGCTGCCGGAAGCGCTGGAGACATGGAGCGTCGCTCTTTTTGAGCGTGTGCTGCCGCGCCACCTCCAGATCATCTATGAGATCAATCGCCGCTTCCTTGAGGGCGATGTCGAAGCTCGTTGGCCTGGAGATGGCGAGAAAAAGCGCCACCTCTCCCTCATCGAAGAAAGCGGCGGCAAAAAAGTGCGTATGGCACACCTCTCAGTCCTTGGAAGCCATGCCACCAATGGCGTGGCCGCATTGCACACCCGCCTGCTTTGTGAGCGCCTCTTCCCCGAGTTCTTCGAGCTTTACCCTGATCGCTTTCTCAATCTTACCAACGGTGTCACTTTCCGCCGATGGCTGGATGTCTGCAATCCGGAGCTCTCCTCCCTCATCACCGAATCCATCGGTAGTGGCTGGCTCAAAGACTCCAGCAAGCTTATCCAATTGGATCGCTTTGCCGACGATGCGTCCTTCCGAGAGAAATTCCACGCCATCAAGCGAGGCCACAAAGTGCGCCTGGCCAAGATCATCCAGGATTCCTGCGGCGTCAGTGTCAGCCCCGATGCGCTCTTTGATGTGCAGATCAAGCGTCTGCATGAATACAAGCGCCAGCACCTGAATCTGCTGCATATCGTCAGCCTTTACCGCAAGATCATCGCCAACCCGAATCTCGACATCACGCCACGGGTGTTTATTTTCGGGGCCAAGGCTGCTCCAGGCTACTACCTGGCCAAGAACATCATCCACGCCATCAATGCCGTCGCGGCCAAGGTGAATCACGATCCGCGTGTGGATGGCAGGCTGAAGGTCATCTACATTCCAAACTACGGTGTTTCCATCGCCGAGCGCATCATCCCTGCGGCCGATCTCTCCGAGCAGATCTCCACCGCAGGCAAGGAGGCCTCTGGTACTGGCAACATGAAGCTGGCGCTCAACGGCGCGCTCACCATTGGCACACTCGACGGTGCCAATGTGGAAATCCTCGAAGAGGTGGGACCGGAAAATATCTTCATCTTCGGACTCACCGTCGAAGAAGTGACAGAGCTCAACGCGCGTGGCTACAATCCCTGGGACTACTACAACGCCAGCGAAGAACTGCGCCTCAGCATTGACTGGCTGGCCTCCGATTACTTCACCGGAAATCAGGATGAGTTTAAGCCGCTGCGCGACAGCCTGCTGTCTCATGGCGATCCATTCCTCGTCATGGCGGACTATGACAAGTACGCCGCCAGCCAGGCCGAGGTGGACAAAGCCTATCGTGACCAGGCGCACTGGCAGAAGATGGCCATCCACAACACCGCACGGGTTGGCAAATTCAGCAGCGACCGCACCATTCTCGAGTACGCCAAGAACGTCTGGAAACTTCCTCAGGTGCAGGTCTAGGCCTGGCATGATCTAGCGCACGCGACTCACGGAGCATGGCGTTTGGCCTTTGAGCCACCGCCATGCCAGATGTCGTATTTAGGATCAGCATACTCGTCGAAAAACGCCTCCAGCTCTTTCGAGAGATCAGTTGTTGTTTCTTCGGTGCCGGGCTGGCCGAATAGATTGAATCGCTCCTGCGGATCAGCCTGCATGTCGTAAAGCTCAGTGGGACCGCTGGGAATGCGCGCCACATACTTCCAGCGCTCTGTGCGGATGGCACGGGTGGTTTCCATTTCGTAAAAAACCGTGTTGTCCCAGCCTGCCAGCGGCTGGCCGCGCAGGGCAGGGGAAAAGTCACGCCCCGGTGACTTTGGCTGCTGAGGCATCTTGTCTCCCAGTCCTAGGTGAGCGAGCACGCTGGGCATGAAGTCATAGTTGCTCACCAGCGCATCACAGGTCTGGCCTGGTGGGATGGCCCCAGGCTGGCGGAAGATGAAGGGGATCTGCATCATCAGTTCATGCGCTCCAATGGGGCGAAAGTGGTCGCCCATGCCCCACATGCCGTTCTGGCCTCCCATCCAGCCCTGGTCGCTGGCATAAACGACCAGCGTGTTGTCATCCAGCCCGTTCGCTTTGAGCGCCGTGAGGATCTCGCCCACGCCATCATCCACGCCGCTCACCTCGCTGGCCATGCGACGGCGTGCGGCATCGGTGTTGTGAAAGGCCTTGTTGTCATGCTGCCAGGGGTGCATGGCATCCCGGGGAAAAGAGTGCAGCGGCTTGTCCGCATAGAAAGCCGCATGGCGGTTGCGCGCTTCGTTCAGCATCAGCTTGCCCAGCGAGTAGGGACCGTTGTAGGCCAGAAAAAGAAAGAACGGCCGTTCCTTGCAGGCCTGGATGAACTCGATTCCTTTCCGTGTCCAAAAATCTGTGGTGTAGCCTGCTTCCACACGCATTTGGCCGTTTTCGATCACCTTCTGATCGTAGAATTCCTGCGTGCTGCCATCCGGTTTTGTCGTCCAGGTGGTGAAGCCCTCGCTCGGCGTCATGTTCGCTCCCAGATGCCATTTGCCACTCAACCCACAGGTGTATCCGGCGGCGTGCAGCACTTCGCCCAAGGAGGTGAATTCCTGCAGGGTGTTATATGCCTCCGGTCCCATCATGTACTTTGGGTCCAGAAAGGAGTGCACTCCATGCTGGGAGGGGATCAGCCCAGTCAAAAAGGTGGCTCGTGTGGGCGAGCATACCGGATTGCTGCTCAGCGCATGGGTAAACCGGATGCCTTCGGCTGCCATCTGGTTGATGTTGGGTGTCCGGATGTCTGGGTTTCCATAGCACCCCAGCGTCCAAGCCCCTTGGTTGTCAGTCAAAATAAAGACTAGGTTGATCGGACCTCGCCTTGGGGCGGCGAAAGTTAGGTCGGCCAGCCCTAGTAAGAGGATAAAAAGGGTCCGCATGCCAGAAAAACGGGGCTTCAGGAACGAACTTGCCCATAACTGGCTGCTAAAGGCTCCCAAGCATCAATAATTAACTAGAATTACCATATTTAACATAGTTAATTATGTGCATAGGTGTCGCCCTCAGACGCCGCGGCCCCCTCATGCCGGTTACTCAAGCCCCACAGCCAAATTTTGACAAGCCAGTGCGCATTGCACCATGGCGCGGGCCTTTGCATTTCGCATTTCTGGTGATTTCAGCTGTGGTCACTTTGGCATTGCAACTCAGTTACTTCCTGCTGGTAGGGAGCATTTTGGTGTGGCTGTGCTGGCAGATTTGGCTTTTTACCGGCGGTCTGGCAGCCAAGGGCCTGTGGCATTGGCGCACTTTGCCCGAGCTCCTGAAACTTCTGTTCTGCGGGGGGACATGGATACTGATGCTCCGTCCGCTCCGTCCGCGTCCTCGTCACCCCAGGGCGGCGGTTCAGGTCAGTCCAGCCACCCAGCCGCAGCTCTTCGATCTCATCTACCAAATGTGCTGGCACCTGCGGGCTCCGGCACCGCAGCAAGTCTGGCTGGACACCTCCACCACCGTGCGCTGCTCCATGCATGGCGGTCTGGCTGGCATTCTAACGGGAGAGACGGTACTGCACATCGGCCTGCCGGTGGTTTCGGTCATTTCATCCCGGGAGTTTGGTGGCCTGCTGGCCCAGGAGCTAAGCCACAACGTCTCCGGGTTCTGCACGCTCTTTGTGCATGCCGTGCGCGAGATGAACGACTGGTTTTTTGACGTGGCTCTGGAGCCAAGTCTCCCGGGGGAGATCGCCCCTGGTGGCAGACCACAGCGCCAGTCCGAATGGATGCGGCTCACGCGCAAGAGCCTGCGCGGCTGGATGTGGCTGGCCAGGATACCCTTTATCTGCCTCGCGATCGTTTCCAAACTGGCCAGCCTTGCAACCTTGCGCCTCGTGCGCCGGACCGCGGCACGTTGCTCGGCCAATGTCATCGGCCAAGGCGGTCATGAGCGCATGCAGCGCAAGCTCGACCTGCTCATTGAGGCCCGCAAGGCGGCCGATCTTGAGGTGCAGCGCGGCGTGGCTCAGCACCGCCTGCCGGAAAATCTCTCCCTGCTCATGGCGCGTCATGTGGCCGCAGCCGCTAAGACTCGTGCCTCGGCGCGCGCAGAGGCAGCAGGGGAAAACGCCGCCGGCCTGGCTGCCACTATTCAGGAGGAGGCTGAAGAGGCCAGAGGCGCATCCATCGTGGCTCACCTGCCACTCCAGCAGCCTGCTGCCTCCATCCTGCGCCAGTTTGTCGATCTTTCCCGCCAGGTTAGCTACTTCTACTATCAGCACGAACTGGGCCTGAACCTGCACGAGCACCGCATGGTGGCTGACGAAGAGGTCATCCATCAAAACCGGAGAGAAGAGGAGTCTCTTCTCATCATCCGTCGCTACTTTGGCGGGCTGGCCCATCCCGAGCGTGCCATGTGCGGCCTGTGCAGCACACCCAACAGCGCCACGGCGCTCTCCGAACTCCAACGCGAGATCTTGCAGGCGCGCGAGGCTCTGATGCTCTGGGGCCCGCAGTTCAAGGTGGCCCTGCAGGAATGGAATCAGGCCTGGCAGCGCCGTCGTGACCTCGAGGCGGCCGCCACTCTCAGCCTCGCCGGGTTCACCGTCTCCCGCATGCAGTTTGGCACCGCAGACTCCACCCCCGCAACCCTGCGTGCGGAGGCCGCCTGCCAGCGCATGGTCATGGAGCACATGGAAGGCCCGTTGCAGGAGCGCGAGCGTGTCCTGGAGCGCCGCTTTGCCGCCGCCCTGGGTATGCTCTGGTGGAGCGATCCCGCAGACCTCAGTGACTGGCTCCGCGCACGCCGCCGGGATCTCCCCGCCTGGGTCACCATTTACGAGGCCATGTGCGGGGCTCTGACTTCGTTCCGCGAACTGCTCACGCTGTTCTTCGCTTTTCAGACATTGGGAGCCAAATTTGCCAACGTGGACGATCCCAGCGCCTTCCTGACCGCGCTGCAGTCCGTTGTGCCCAAGATGCTAAATCTTCTGCGCCAGATCATGTCCACCATGGACGGCGCCCCCTTTCCCTTCACAGACGATGGCAAGACCATCATGCTTAACAAACACCTTATGCCCGGACAGCTTCCGGAGATGCCTGGCGTTTCCATGACGTTGGCAGATGCTGCTAGCATGCGTGGCATCGGCCTCAAGATGGCCTCACTCACCTCTGACTGCGTGGCACCATACGTGGACGCCTTCCTCAGCCTCTACCACCGCGCCTTTGCCTGGCTTGCAGAGACCGCCGAGCGCACCGAGACCCACTTTCTCGGCGCTCTGAATTACGGTGGTGCCACCGAAATCCTGCTCCCAGATGAGTTCAGCACGCAGCGCCTCGGCATGCGGAGCAGATCGCCAGATGCCATCGCTGCCTGGAAGCCGCCTTCGTGAAAAAGCCACGAAATCGCTGCGAGACAGGAGGAAACGCTGGCTTGAACATCCTCAGGATGGCAGGATAGTTGCTACATCACTCTCCCAGAGCCCCCTATGTCGGAGCCGAGTCTATTCAGGCATTATCAAATCGTTCAGGACGCCGACGGCAACAACGTCGAGCTCGTCCGCAATTCCGAGCAGGTGGCTGTTCTGGCGTTTGATACCCAGCGACTGGAGTATGTGCACTGCCACGTGCTCCTCGAGCCGCTGGCCAATCGTGCGGCTTTTGAAGAGATCTCTCGGTCACTGCAAAAGCGCGGGCATCCCACGCTCGCTCGCATGGTCGAATTTGGCGAGGACGAGGGAAATCCCTTCTACATCACCAGCAGCATCGATGGCGAGACGCTCCGCTCCTACCTAGCGCGTCAGCAGGACCTGCCTGGCTGGCTGGCCATCATGATCGCTACTCGTGCGGTGGAGACGGCCGTGGCTCTCTGTGAACGGGGGGAACTCATCACCGATGTGCCTCTCGAAAGTCTGCGCATCGTGCAGACTGCTCCGCAGACCGTGCAGGTCCTGGCGGCGGACTTTCGTATCATCGACAGCAGCGCGGGCAAAAAGCGTGCGCTAAAGACCAGCTTTGAAAAACAGGCAAAGTTTTTGCGCACCTTCCTGGTGGAGCAGGGCGGCACTTTGCCAGACCACATGCTACCCGCTGCAGACTACGCAGAGCTGCTTGGCTCCTGCCTGGCCAGCGCCGGGGTGGGCGTCATCGCCGCCATGCGTGAGCTCCGTGCCAGCCTGCAAAAGCTCGCGCCCGAAAATCTTTCGGGAGAAATCCCCGCGCCACAAAAACCGCGTGCCCTGCTCGCTCCACTGCTGGCGGGCTACCAGGAGGTGGCACGTGGTCTCGTCAATCTGGTGCGCATCCAGAGCCAGCGGCTGGACATGGCCAACCCCTACAGCATGCGCGGCACACTGACCAAGACTGGTCGCGCAGTGCTCATCGAGCAGGTCCCTCCAAAGCGCGTAGCCCATTCTCGTGTCAAAGAGGCGGATGACGCAGCACTCAAAGCCGGAAAGCAGAGGGATTGCTCCAGCCTCATTACACTCGCTCTCGTCAATGAATCGGACGACATCACCTGCATGGCGGAGGAGGTGGCTGAGGGCATCAGCCTTGCAGACCTCATCCGCGAGCGTCATCGTCTCGACGTGCATGAGGCCTACCTCGTACTCGCGGGCCTGGACACCGCTCTCACCCAGTTGGACAACTCCGCACTGCCCGTGAGCAAGCTGCGCCTGGAGGACATCTTCCTTCTCACCGGTTTTGCCCGCGAGGATACCCGTAGCACCAAGCTGCTCGTCTCACGGCTCAATGAGTGGCCCGCTTTCAATATCATGGTGCGTGCCCATCCCACGCTCGCTTCCATGTCTGGTCGTGGCACCGATCCCGCGGTGCTCCTGCCTCTGCAGTCAGGCTCCGCAGGCGGCACGGTCTGGCATGCCAGCTGGCTCTCCGCGCTGGCCAAGTTCCTTCTTGGCTTTGAGTCCCCTCCCGGTACCATTCAGGAGCCCGAAGCCGGCGGGGCACGTGAGCGGGAAACCATAGCGCGTTTGCTCGATGACGAGATCGCCAAGATGAGCGAGGCCAAACCCGCCAAGCGCAGCGACTTTCTAGCCCGATACGCGCGCATCATTCAGCACTATGACTTGGCCAAACCGGTCGAGCCCTCCGCACCTGTCCGCAGCGCCACGACAGATCCTTTGGCAGGCCTCGGCTTGAAGCCCGCGCCTAAAACAGTCCCAGTCACCAAGCCTGCGCCCAAGCGCGAACCTATCGCGATCTCTGCCACTGAGCCTCTGCGATCGCCCGTGGCTCTCACCACCGGCGGTGCGGCACGTGGGGCGGAGGAGCCTACCATCGGCTTTGCCGAACTGCTCTTCCGTCATGGAGGTGCCGAGCCTTCTCCTCCAGACGCTCCCGATTGGGCGCGTGCCGCAGCCTCCGCTCCGCCCACGCTGCCAGAGCATCTCATTCCACGGGAAAACGTTCCCATCTGGCTGAAGGCCGCCGTCTTTCTTAGCGGCTCCATGGTTCTGGGGGCCATGTGCGCGCATCTCTCTGGCTCCGCGCTCTGGCAGAAAAAGCAGCACTCTGCTCCAGTGGAGGCCGCGCAGCCGCTCAAGGCTCCTGCCGCCGCTCCTGCCAAGTCCGGTAAGACGACAGCAGTGTCGGCTCCGCCCAAGGCTGGAGTCGTCGATATGCCCGCTCCCCAAACAGCCCCTGTGGCTCCTCAGCCTGAAGTACCCAAGGCCATCCCCCTCGTTGCTCCGCCTGAGGGCGTCCCTCCAAGCGGTGGAGGTGTTACTCTCTCCCTGCCACCTGGAGCCACCGGTTTGCGCGATCAGCTCGCGCCTGCGGCAGCCAGTCCAGCTCCTCCACGACCATGAAAACGGTGCTTCGCATCCTGGCCTGCGCACTTGCGGTGTGCGGTCTCACGTCTTGTCCTGAAACCACGGTGGACGATGACTTTGGCCTCAAGCCCGAGGCGCTCAATGTCAGCGACTGGAACGGTGACTGGACTCCGGTGGATGACGATGATGTGCTCCATCTGGTCGTGACAGATGCCGCCAAAGGTCTGCTCGTGGTCACTGAGCCTGGAAAGAAAGATGACAAGCCCTTGGAGATCAGCATCCGCGAGGCTTCGGCAGACAAAGAAGAAAAGCTCTGTTTTGCAGTCGTGCGCGATCCCAAGGCCAAAAAGAGCGGCGAGTCTTTCATGCTCTTCCGCCTGGCGGACGATGGCGTGCTTTTCTCCTGGAGCATCGATCACGACGCCGTGGCCGCCGCGATCAAGGCCGGTCAGCTTCAAGGAACGGTGAAGCCGGACAAGGACGGTGCTCATAGTCATCTCGATTCCACCCCTGCCAACTACGCGCGCCTGCTGGAACCGAAATTCTGGAGGTGGACTGAGCCCTCCTGCCTCAAGCGGTTGAAAAAGTGAGTGATCAACATGGCGCGGCGCATGGACAAGGTGCCGGACCTCTGATCACGCCACCAGCTTCACCACCTTGCTGCCATCCTGCGCCGAGGCCAGGCAGGCATCCAGCACACGCTGTGTCTGCAGGCTGATGTGCGGCCAGTGCGGATCGCGCTTCCCGGAAAGCACCAGTTCGGAGAAAGTGCGGAACAAGCCCGACTCCTGAGAGCCCGGCGCGTTGCTGCTTGGCTCGTCGATGACATCTGCTGTGCGGCCCTCATGCATGCTGGCCTTGCAGCGGTCCAGCTCAAACTCGGAACGCGTGAGGCTGTACTTCGTCTGGCTGCCATGAAAGGGCAGCACAAAGTCGGAGACCTGCAGCAGCCCTTTGCCGCCGCTGACGATGGCCCACTGCGCATTCGCCGTGGTGAAAGAGCAGTAAAAGGAGGCATTGGCTCCGTCGGCAAAAGTTAGCGTGCCGGAAAACTCGAGTGGCACCGGTGATGAATCCGCCGTCTGCTGCGTCTGTGAATGTATGCGGCCTGTCACCTCCACGGGCGTGGCGTAGTTCATGGCCCAGAGCGTGAATCGAAGGCAGTACCAGCCCAGATCTCCGAGACAGCCTAGAGGCTCCAGTTTGCCATGCGCGCGGATGTTGCTGCGCTGAAATTCATCGTCGCTCATGAAGCTGAACTGCGTGGAAATATGGCGCACTGGGCCCACATCACGGTCCACCACTCCGCGCAGATGCTTCAGGCGGCGGCCATGCATGAACATCACACCGTCCATGAACTGAACGCCATGCTTTTCGCAGGCTGCGATGATCTCCGCCACATCCGCCGCATTCACCCCGACGGGCTTTTCCACCAGGACATGCTTTCCCGCCTCGGCGGCGCGGATGACCCACTCCTTGCGCAGGCCGGTAGGCAGCGGGATGTACACGGCGTCGATGTCTGTGCGTGCCAGCAGTGCATTGTAATCATTCATGGCCTCCGGCGCCACCGCATGCGGTGCGCTGCTCTGGCATTCATCAATGAAGGCCTGTGCGCGCGAGAGATCGCGGCTGGCCACAGCCACCAGGGAGGCGTTCCCGGCATCCCGGATGGCCTGCCAGTTTTTGCGGGCGATGAAGGCGGCACCCAGGATGCCCCAGCGACAGTGGTTGGTGTTCATCTCTGACGAAGCACGCGGCCGCGCCTGCCGTCAAGCCCGCAGCCTCACAGCATCAGGCCAAAACGTGCGCTGATGGCGCGCAGCAGCGCAAACAGCAGCAGCGTCAGCACCGCGCTGCCGCCCAGCGCGCCATAAAAGCCCCACCAGCGCTGAAACGCAGGAAAGAGCAGAAACATCGGCAGCGTGGGCAGTACATACCAGAAGATGTAGTACATGTGGTCTGCCGTCTTTTGTGCACGCACCTCGGGCGCGCTTTCATAGTGCACCCAAAAGAGCGTGATGATGCTCACAAAAGGCAGCGCCGCCAGCAGCGCGCCCAGCTTGTCGCTGCGCTTTACCATCTCGCTCACGAGCGTGATGATGCCGGCGCTGAGGAGATATTTGATGATGATCTTCAAGGTCATGGCGGGCGTGTATTTTGGAGAAAGTCAGTAACGAATTTTGCGGCACGGGATTTCCCAGATCAACGATATCACGCATGGGCGTGATTGCAGACAACCTACCCTGCCATGAAAGCGCCACGTCTCACCACCTATCTTACGCTTCTTCTGGCCTGCTCCTTTGGGACGCATGCCCTGGCTCAGATGCCGCCCCGGCATCCAGCGCATCGGCCGCAGCATCCACCCCACCCGCCGCCTCCGCCACCCAGTACGGCCAAGCCGCAGTTTGGCGACCCTCTGCCTGGGCTTACCAAACCCCAGCTGGCCGCCTTTTTGGATGGTAAAGATGATTTCGAAGATTCAGAAACTGAGGTAAGCGGCCTTGGGCCCATCTTCAACCGCAGTTCCTGCGTCACCTGCCACAACGCACCTGTCACAGGTGGTTCGGGCCCTATCAACGTGACACGCTTTGGTCGCACTGATGGCGGAGTTTTCAATCCGCTGACCTCGCTCGGCGGCTCTCTGCAGCAGGAGATGGAGATCAATCCCGCATTGCATGAGGTGGTGCCACAGGAGGCCAATGTGGTGGCTCAGCGCAACTCCACCCCGCTCTTTGGTCTGGGTTTGATCGAAGCCATCCCCGAAGATCAAATCCTGCAGAATGTGAAGCGTTCCCCCGTGGATGGCGTGCTGGGAAAAGTGGCCAAAGTGGCGGACCCGGCCACGGGGAAAACGCTGATCGGCCGCTTTGGCTGGAAGGCGCAGCAGGCCACACTTCTGAGCTTTGCCGGAGATGCCTACCTCAATGAAATGGGCATCACCAACAGGCTCTTTCCTGTGGAAAACGCCCCCAATGGAAATGCACAGCTCCTCGCGCAATATGATACCGTTGTGGACCCTGAAGATGTCGTCGATCCCACAACGGGCAGGGGAGACATAGATCGTGTGGCGGACTTTATGCGCTTCCTCGGGGCACCTCCACGTCTGCCGCTGTCGAACTCTGCTGCGGTTGGTCGGAGCGTGTTTCAAAACACCGGATGCGCCGTCTGTCATGTGCCGTTCATGATCACCGGTCCCAACAAAGTGGCCGCACTTGATCACCAGGAGGTCTGGCTTTTCTCCGACCTGCTGCTGCATGACATGGGCTCTCTCGGAGACGGCATCGCCCAGTCAGCGGCTGATGTTCGTGAGATGAAGACTGCGCCTCTCTGGGGCCTCCGTGCCAGCGCACCCTATCTGCACGATGGGCGTGCACAGACCGTCGATGAAGCCATCAAGGCGCACGATGGCGAGGCCAAAGCCTCCAAAGACCGCTATCTCAAGCTGAGCAAGCAGCAGGTGCAGCAGCTGCTCGATTTCCTCATGTCGATCTAATTTTGTCAGGAGATGATTGGGAGGAGGGGTGAAGCAGGCGGAGGCGCCTGCTTCACTTTTTGTGCGGGGAAGGAACGATGAAAACGCTCAGCGTTTCACTTGGCCGGCGTTCTTCTTCACCGGCTCAGGCTGGCCACCGCAGCGTGAGATCACAAACAGACCCAGCAGCAGAACCACTGCTGCCGCAGCGATTACCATCGGCTTTTGCTTCTTGAGCTTTTCCACCAGAGACGGGGCGGAGGCTGGTGCTGCTTTGCCTCCCGCTGGGCGTGGGGCCGGTGCAGGGGAGGGGGCTCTGCGTGGCGCGGGCATGACGGGATTGGTGGTGCCTGGTTTGGGCCGGTTTGCCGCCACATGGGGCCCGGCTGCAATGGGGATCGTGCTGGATGTCGCATTATGCGCGCCTGGCTGCGGTCTCGGCAGCATGATGGGCGCAGAGCGCAGATTTTGCGGCGGCGGCATTCCCACGCCTGGAGGTGTCGGGGCAGGGGCTGGCACTGGTGCCTGCTGCACAGGCTGCGGGCGTGCGGCCGTCTCCACGGTCTGCGGCGCTTCTTGTTTCTCAAACTGCTCTCGTGCAGCCGCAGCCTTGCGCGGGCGTTGCTCAGGATCGGCGGCCATCAGGTGCATCACCCAGGCAGTCATCCAGGCTGGGACATGGGAGGCCAGTTTGGTCAGGGGTGTCATGTCATGACCCAGATGTTTGAGTCGCAGTTCCTTCATCACCCTCGCATCAAAGGGAGCGCGAGCGGTCAGTGCCTCATAGAGGATGCAGCCCAGGGCATAGACATCGGTGCGGCGTCGTGTCGTGCCATCCTGCCACTGCTCAGGTGCGGCGCAGCGGTAGGCTCGTATTTGCTCCTCGGGGCTGTCGTCTTTGGCAGCAAAGCCCTGGCCAAAGCCATGCAGCGTCACCTGCCAGTCGGCGGCAGATTTTCCGCTGATGCGCACATATTCCGGGCGCAGGCTGCCGTGCACGATGGCACCTTCATGCAGTGCGGATAGCACGTCCAGCAGCTGTGTTGCCAGGGCGGTGAATTCCTTTTCTGTGAGCGGTCCGCGCTCCAGCACCTCAGGCAGCGACTCCCCTGGCAGGGATCCGGCCACGATGGTGTAAAAGCCATCTTTGTCCGCGCCATAGTCGATCAGCCGGTCCAGATGAGGGTTCTCCAGCCCGGCCAGTTGGCGGAAAAGCTCCTTCAGTCCTTCGATCTCCTCCGGCTTCTGGGTCTTGAAGCGCCGCAGCCGCAGTTCATTTTCACGCTTGTTGTCGCGCACGAGCAGCAGCTTGCTGGCCGTGTCTTCTTCAAGAGGACGCAGGATTTCAAAACGGTTGGACATTCGGTAAAGCTCGCCTGTTCCTTTCAATCCCGCAAGCTTCTTGCCACATCCAATATTTGCAGGCTACAGTATTCTCCAACCGCTTCATGGACGATTTTCTAGTCATTGACCACGTCTCCAAATCCTTCGGCCCCCAGCGAGCCGTGGATGATGTCTCTCTGAGCGTCCGGCAGGGCGAGGCGTTTTCCCTCCTGGGACCCAGCGGCTGCGGCAAGACCACGCTGCTGCGCATGATCGCGGGTTTTGAGCGTCCGGACCGCGGTCGCATCCTGGTGGCGGGGCAGGACATCACCGCCCTGCCGCCTGAGCAGCGGCCGGTGAACACCGTTTTTCAAAACTACGCGCTCTTTCCCCACATGAGCGTGTGGGAAAACGTGGCCTTTGGCCTGCGCATGAGCCGCCGCCCGCGAGAGGAGATCCGCAGCGGCGTGGACCGCATGCTCGATCTCGTGCGCCTCAGCGAGCACGCGCGCAAGCGCCCCGCCCAGCTCAGCGGCGGCCAGCGCCAGCGCGTGGCCATCGCCCGTGCTTTGGTAAAGCGTCCGCAGGTCCTTCTGCTCGACGAGCCTCTCGCCGCGCTCGACCTCAAGCTGCGCCAGCACATGCAGATGGAGCTCAATACCATCCACGAGCAGGTGGGCACCACCTTCATCTATGTGACGCATGACCAGGGCGAGGCCATGAGCCTGAGCAGCCGCATCGCTGTGCTCAACAGCGGCAGGCTGGAGCAGGTGGACGCTCCTGCAAGCCTGTATGAAAATCCGCGCAGCAGCTTTGTGGCCTCCTTCATCGGGGATGCCAATTTCTTCACTGGTGTGGCGCAGGAGTTTCAGCACGAGGGGTATTTGCGCGTATTGATCGAAGGGCTCGGCAGCCCGCTCGTGCAGAGTAATGGTGCTGTCTCTGCCAATCAGCCGCTGCGCCTCATGGTGCGTCCGGAAAAAATCAGCCTTACCCTTGCACGCCCTTCCAGTGGAGATCGAGTGAACGCCTTTCGCGGCATCGTGGAGGACATCGCCTACTTCGGCTCGCACACACGCTACCGCATCCGTGCAGGAGAGCACAGCATCCTGGCGCAACTCCAGCGCAGCCGCTTAAGCGGAGGAGAGATCGATCCCGCACGCGGGGCTGAGGTGTGGATGAGTTTCCATCCCGATGAAGGCCGTGTCGTGCGGCTGGAGGACGCCGCATGAGGGCGCAGCGCCAGGGATCATCGCAGTGGCTTCTCTCGCTGCCGTCGCTTGCGTGGCTGGGTCTATTTTTTGTCATCCCGGCCATCCTTGTTTTTGTCACAGCCTTCCGCCCTGCAGACCTGCAGGGCGGTGTGGGCCCTGGGTGGACTCTGGCCACGCTGGAGGAGATTCGAGATCCCGCCTATCTGCCCATCATCTGGCGCACGGTATGGGTCAGTGCGGCCACCACCTTCTTTTGTCTGGCGCTGGCGTTGCCCATGGCCTTTCACATTGCGCGCGCCGGTCAGCGTCAGCGGCAGTGGCTATTATTGCTGGTGGTCATTCCGTTTCTTTCGAATTTCCTCATCCGCATCTTTGCCTGGAAGTCCCTCCTGCATCCCGAGGGGCCGCTGACGCAGACACTCATCTCTCTGCATCTCCTGCCTGAAAATGCCGTGCTGCTGCATCATGCGGGCGCCGTGCTGCTCGTCATGGTGTACACCCAGCTGCCCTTCGCCATCCTGCCGCTCTATGCTGCCGCGGAGAGGTTCGACTTTGGCCTGCTCGATGCCGCACGCGATCTCGGGGCCCGGCCGCTGCAGGCATTTGCCAAAGTCTTTGTGCCCGGTGTACAGCGTGGCCTCATTTCCGCTGCAGTCATGGTCTTTGTGTGCAGCCTGGGGCAGTACGTTATTCCGCAGATGGTGGGGGGAGTGTCCGATGATATGCTGGGCACCAAGATCGCCCAGCGCGTCTTTTCAGACCGCAATCTTCCCCATGCCAGTGCACTGGCTGGAGGCATGATGCTCGCGGTGCTGCTTCCCATGCTGGTGGTGGCTGTGTGGCAGCGCATCGGCAGAAAGGAGGGCGCATGAGACGCTCCCGCCTGCCTGCTCTCCTTGCCTGGGGCGTGGTACTCTTTCTCTTTGCACCTCTCGTGGTGCTGGTGGTCAATTCCTTCAATGCCTCCCGCTTTGGCGGCACCTGGGAGGGCTTTACGTGGGGCTGGTATGAAAAGCTCTGGGCGGCGGACGAGGTGTGGGCGTCTCTATGGCTCACGCTCCGGATCGCCGTCTCCGCAGCGCTCGCCGCCATGGTGCTGGGCACGCTGGCGGCGTATGTGCTGCACCGCTTCCGTTCCTGGTTGCAAAACGTGCACCAAGTCCTAATCACCCTGCCGCTCGTCATGCCGGACATCCTCATGGGCATGTCGCTGCTGGCCCTGTTTGTACTCAGCGGCGTGGAGACCGGGCTGCTCACCATCTGGATCGCGCACGTTACCTTCTGCCTCAGCTTTGTCACCATGGTGGTGCTTGGTCGCCTGCAGGACTTTGACTTCACGCTGCTCGATGCCGCGCAAGATCTTGGTGCTACGCGTGCACAGGCGGTGAGAAAGGTGCTGCTCCCGCTGCTGCTGCCCGGCGTGCTGGCCGGTGGCCTGCTGGCCTTTACGCTCTCAGTGGATGATTACGTCATCACCTTCTTTGTCTCCGGCCCCGGCACCACCACGCTGCCGCTGCGCGTCGCCAGCATGATGCGCACCAGCCGCACGCTGCCGGTCATCAATGCCCTGAGCACGCTGCTCATTGCCAGCACTTTCGTCATCGCCGCCGTCAGCTCACGCCTTCAGCGCCGTGCTTGATACACAGCGAAGCTCCTTGTTCACCTTCAGCACAGGTGCCATCATGCACGCATGACCCGTGAAGACGCCGCCACCATCTTTGAACGCATCGCCCTCCTCCTGGAGCTGAAGGGGGAAAACACCTTCAAGGTGCGCGCCTACCGCACCGGCGCGGAGATCGTCGAGAGCTTCAGCGGCGACATCATGCAGATGGCCGCCGAAAACCAGCTCGCCGGCATCAAGGGCCTCGGCGAGGCTCTGCGCGACAAGCTCCACGAAATGGCGACCACCGGAAAGCTGGAGTTTTATGAGAAGCTCAAGGCAGAGTTTCCAGACACCCTCTTTGATCTCTTCGACGTCCCCGGCCTCGGTCCCAAAAAAGTGGCCGCTCTGCACATTGAGCTGGGCGTGTCCTCCATCGCCGACCTCAAGCGCGCCTGCGAGAGCGGCGAGGCCGCCAAGCTCTCCGGCTTCGGCGGCAAGACAGTTGAAAAAATCCTCGACGGCATCGCCTTCCGTGAGCAGCACGCAGCCGAGTTTCGCCAGGATCAGGTGCATGCCCTCGCGCAGGAGATTCTGGAGGCCCTGCGCCAGCATCCGCACGTCTCCCACGCCGAGGTCTGCGGCAGCTTCCGTCGTGGCAAGGAAACCGTGCACGATCTCGACTTCCTCGTCTCCACCAAGCACCCGGAGGAGGTCATCGACTCCTTCGTCCAGCTCCCCATCGTCGTGGACGTCATTGCCAAAGGCCCCACCAAGGCCAGCGTGCATGCCACGCACGGCGTGCAGTGCGATCTCCGCGCCGTCTCTCGCAAGGAGTTCCCTTTTGCGCTGGTTTACTTCACCGGCAGCAAGGAGCACAATGTCGTCATCCGCCAGCGTGCCCTGGCCCGTGGCTGGTCGCTCAATGAGTATGCCTTCACCCCGGTGCCGGATCATGCCGATGCTCCCGTCATTCCTCCTGTGCATGATGAAGCCGAGCTCTACCGCGCGCTGGACCTCGACTTCATCGACCCCGAGCTGCGCGAAAACAAAGGCGAGATCGAAGCCGCCGAACATGGCGGTCTGCCTCATCTGGTGCAGTTGGAAAATCTGCGCGGCGTCTTTCATAATCACACCACAGCGAGCGATGGCGGTGCCACTCTGCGCGAGATGGCCCACGCCGCCCATGAACTGGGCCTGCAATACCTCGGCATCGCCGATCACAGCAAATCCTCCTTCCAGGCCAATGGTCTAAACGAGCAGCGCCTGCTGGCGCAGATCGAGGAGATTCAGGCACTCAATGAAGAGATGAAAGAGGAAGGCTTCCGCATCTTCACCGGCAGCGAGGTGGACATCCTCAAAGACGGCAGCCTCGACTTCAGCGACGAGATCATGAGCCGCCTCGACTACGTCGTCGCCTCCGTGCACAACGTCTTCAACCTGCCCGAAGCCGAGATGACCAAACGCATCATCCGCGCCATCGAAAACCCCAACGTGACCATGCTCGGCCATCTCACCGGCCGCCTGCTGCTCCAGCGCCCGGCTTACAACGTCAACATCGCCGCCGTGATCGATGCCGCCGCCGAGACCGGCACCATCATCGAGCTCAATGCCAGCGCCTGGCGTCTCGACATGGACTGGCGCTGGTGGAAGCTCGCCAAGGAGAAGGGCGTCAAATGCAGCATCAATCCCGACGCCCACAGCACCCACGGCCTGCAGGCCGTCATCTACGGCATCAAAGCCGCTCGCAAAGGCTGGCTCACCCGCAAAGACATCATCAATTGCCTCCCCCTCGGTCAGATCGAAGAGGCGTTGCGTGCCAAGCGCGCGAGGTAAAGCCCCAAGGTGTCGGGGTCTCCTGACCCCGGATCATAGTGGTCCGCACAGTCCTCTGTGCGGCACGCGCGGGCCTGCGGTTGCAAGAACTCTCTGCGTCACCGCTCGGAACTGCGGCTCACAGTTCCCCTCACTTCTCCGGAATGATCCTCAGCGCGTGGCTCGCCTTGCTGGCATACCACCAGCCCTTTTTAAAGGGGCGCAGGTGCACACCATCCGGGATCGGCACTCCGTTGCTGTCTTTGGTTCCAGTGCCCGTGCTGTCCAGCACCAGCGGCACGCCATCCGGGCTGCGGCCTATCTTTCCCACCCATAGCACCACATGGGACACCTCGCCCTTGTTGCTCTTCACAAAGAGCAGATCACCCGTGAGCAGCGTCTTTTCAAAATCTTCGTAGCGCTCGGGTAGCTCGATGCGCTTCACCGAGATTTTTCGCCCCGCTCCCGGGCCAGGAGCCTCGGTCAGTTCGGCCTGGTCCTGCACATCTCCGGTGGGCTTGATGCCCAGCGCTAGGTTGTACACAAAGGCCGTGAAGTTGCTGCAATCCACCCCCTTCGTCACAGGCGTGGTCTGCTTCTCATCCTTCGGCCAGCTCGCTGGCGGTTCCCAATCCGGCACGTGATGATGCTGGTAAGTGTACCCCACAAAGCGCATGGCGGTGGCGATCACCCGCTGACGCGACCACTCCGGGCTTTTATTGCTCATGCCAGCGGGCGCGCCGAAATGCTTTGCCGCAGGCCCCCAGTATTTCCAGCGCCGTTGGTTGGCTTCATCATACCAGTCTCGATAGGGCACGCTGGCCTCCTCCTTCCAGTTGCCACGCGGCCCTTTCAAGATGTCGCCTATCAGTTCCTCGTCGCTGTAGGTGAAGGCCACCTTGTAGGGAGATTGGTAGTCGGCGGCGGTCAGCGCGCTGCAGTAAAGCAGCAGGGAAAGCAGAAGCAGGCTGGTCTTCATGGTGCTCCCTTAAACGCAGCCGCGGTCAGCGGCTTGCATCCAGAAAATCACACACCGCAGCCGCCATCACGGCCACCCCGGTTTTGAGGCTCTCTTCATCGCAGTCATACATCGGCGTGTGGCCGCCATAGGTGAAGCCTTTTTCCTCATTGGCCACGCCCAGGCGGAAGTAAAAGCCGGGCACCACCTGCGCAAAAAAGCTGAAATCCTCGCCGCCCATCCCAGGGATCAGCTCGATTACGTTCTTATCCCCCACGATCCGGCGAAAGACCGGCAGTGTGGCATCGATCAGCTTTTGATCATTGTGGATGCTCGGGTACGTCTTGCGGTACTCCATCTCGTAGGTGGCCCCATGGGCCGAGGTGATGCCTTTCAGGATGCGCTCCATCTGCTCGATCACCCCATCGCGAAAGGCCGCATCATACGTGCGCACCGTGCCGCCCAGCTCCACCTTCTCCGCGATGATGTTCTCGCGGTCTCCTCCGCTGATCGTGCCGATGCTGATTACCAGCGGCTGCCGCGTATTCGTCTGGCGGCTCTTGATCATCTGCAGCGCCATGATGGCCTCCGCCGCCACGGCGATCGCGTCCACGCCTTTGTGCGGGGCCGAGCCATGCGCCATCTTGCCATGAATGGTGATGTGGAAGCGGTCGCTGTTCGCATTGTCATAGCCCGGCGTATAGCCGATCTGCCCCGCCTTCAGGTAATGCACCGCGTCATCCGTGCTACCAGCAGGCTGCACTACCGCCGTGGTGTGCAGGCCAAAGACCGCCGCAGGTTTCGGATTTTCCATCACCCCCTCCGCCACCATCAGCTTGGCTCCCCAGTCGCCCTTGTAGGTGGCTGGCATGGCCTCCTCCGCAGGCTGAAAGAGAAACTTCACGCTGCCTTTCACCTGGTCCCGGTGCCGCATCAGCAGCTCAGCCACGCCCAGCGCGCAGGTCGTGTGCACATCATGTCCGCATGCATGCATCACCCCCGGATTTTGAGAGCGGTAGGGCGCGCTTCGCAGCTCCTTGATCGGCAGCGCATCCATGTCTGCACGCACCGCCACGCAGGGGCCGTCCTGGGCACCCTTCAGCACGGCCACCACCCCGGTCTTGGCCACACCGGTTTTAATGTCGGTAAAACCCAGCGCTTTCAATCGGTCTGCCACCAGCTTGGACGTCCGCACCTCTTCATTCGGCAACTCCGGATGCATGTGAATGTCCCGGCGGATCTCCACCAGCCTGGGAAACATCTCATCGATGCTCTTTTGAAACAGCGCATCGCGCGTGTCTGCAGCGTAGAGGGAGGCGGAGAGCAGTAGCAGGCAAAGATATTTCATAACAGGCAGACGTTGGAGCCATGCCGATTTGTTCAGGCTTTGCTATATTCCGCCTGTTTGTCTTGCCAGTTGCCTTCTCACGCCACCGGCGGCGCATTCAAGTCCAGCCCCAGCTTCTTCAGCTCCCATTCTTTCGAGGCCCAGTCGATCTCCGCCGGAGTGCCCACGGGCTTCTCGTTGGTAAAGATGCCCACGGACATCGCACGCACCCGACGGTGGGTGGCGTGTTTGTCCACCAGCGGCATGCCCTGCGTTTTCGGGTTGGGATTCTGCGCGGCCTTTTCCTCCTCCTGCCACACGGTGGCCACCTGGTGCAGCGCCACGATGCGGTACCAGTGCCATGGCAGCTCGCACACCACATGGTCGCGGCACCAGCGCCAGCTGGCCATGCGCTCCAGCTCGGCGGGGCGCACCAGAAAGCAGCGCACGCATTTGCGCCGCACCACCTGGCGGTCCTCGCACGTCATCGCAAAGAGCCATGTCTCACGCGGAAAAGGCGTCGTGCCCAGATGCCCGGAGATGTGGTTGAAGGCATCATTGAGCACCTCAAATCCCAGCACACCCTCCGTGCGCAGCACGGGCTTGCGCAGCGTGGTGATGTCCGCCATCTCGCGCACGATCTTGCGTGCAGCCGGGTTGTCATAGAGCTCGTTCACCGTGGTGCTGGGCATCAGGTTGCGGAAAATGAGGGCGTACTTGTCCGTGCCCGGCACGGGCACCAGAAAGTGCGCCTGAAACAGCACATCGTCAGAGTCTCCCCGGCGCAGGCGGTCCAGCGCTTTCAGGTGCCTGCGGAAGAGCAGGAACCAGCTCGCCCCAAAGCCCAGCAGAAAGCCGACAAATTTGCCCGTGATCTCCGGCACCACGCGGTTCCACTCCAGATTCCGCAGCCAGTCCGCCACCTGCTGCGCATTCAGACTGCCTGCCCATTGGATGAATTGATCGTAGAGATTCATGAAGATATCGGAGGGGGGGCGGAGACGGCGGAGACTAGGGGTAAAACCTTGTTTATCAAGGTGTGAAGGTGAATTCATAATCACCCGTTTCCTGATGATCAAGAAATCGAAAGAACCCGAGCCAAAACGTGGACATCCAAGCGCCCGCAGCTAATCTGATGCCACATGCGCACCGCTATTTTAGCTCTCTCTCTGCTGCTGCTCACGACGGCTTTGATTGGCTCCGCATTCGCCGAGGACAAACCCCTCACCCGCGAGGCCGCCAAGGCACTCTTTGACAAAGCAGACCACGCCCTCAATGAAGCCTGGGCCGCTGCTAAAAAGGAGCTGTCGGAAGCCGACTTCAACAAGCTCAAGGAAGACCAGCGCGCCTGGGTCGAGCATCGTGATTACCTCGCTCGCTCGCCACAGTTTACCGGGACCAGCGGCCAGGATGATTTGTCCCTGGATGCGCCTGAATACCTGCAGGCCGCCGCCGGTCTGGAGGACGAGCGCACTGAGTGGCTCAAAGGCTTGATCCAGGATTGGAACGTGGAAGGGCTGACTGGAGCTTGGTCAGACAGCCGTGGCGGCAGCATTCAGATCGTCGAAAAGGACGGCCATCTGTTCTTCAACATCGAGTGTGTACGCGGCCCCACCTCTCACAGTGGCGATCTCAGCGGCGTCGCCGTTTGGAATTCTCCCATAGGCTGGTTCAGCGACAAAGGACTCGACAAAGACAAGCCCGATGAAACTAACCTCAGCTTCGTCCTGAGCGACAAAAAGCTCCAGATCACTGGCGCAAACACCGGCTACTACCATGGCGCCCGCGCCTATTTTGACGGCAGCTACGTGCGCGTGAAGTCTTTGACGCCGCAAGAGCAGGCCGTAGTGATTAAAGAGGCAAAATCCGGCGAAGCGCCGCAGCAGTAAATCACCCACTCTCCCATCTCACCATGCACGCCGCAGGCCCCAAAAATCCGCTCCATGGCATCACTCTCCAGATGATGGTCACCCAGCTCGTCGATCACTACGGCTGGGAGATGCTCGGCCGCATGATCCCGATCAACTGCTTCAACTGGCAGCCCAGCATCAAATCCAGCCTCACCTTCCTCCGCCGCACCCAGTGGGCTCGTGACAAAGTCGAAGCGCTCTACCTCGACTCGCTCCCAGACTTCAAGCAGCCGCAGAAAGAAGGCGAGCCGCAGACTGGAAGCGCAGAGTGATGAAAGTGCACGCAGTGTAGGAAACCTAGCGAGGAGTGTTCCGCACACTCCGTGTGCGGAACGGGGTAGTGTGCCCCCGGCGCCTTGCTCCTTAAAGCCTCTCCACGTGCTTCAGATGCTCCGGCGGTGGGTTGTCAGCATCCACATCATGGATCTCCACCACGCGCCCGTCGTCCATGTTCGCGATCCGGTTCGCATGATGAAAGATGCGGTTGTCATGCGTTACGATCAGCACCGCACGGTCCTTCCCACGAGCCACGTGCTCAAAGAGCTCCATCACCACATGCCCGTTCTTGGCATCCAGCGCGGCGGTGGGCTCGTCGCAGATGATCAGCTCCGGCTCATGTACCAGAGCACGGGCGATCGCCACACGCTGCTGCTGCCCGCCTGAGAGCTGGGAGGGCCGGTGCTTCGTGCGCTCTCCCAGCCCCACCTGATCCAGCACCTCCTTGGCGCGCTTCTCGGCCTTCGAGGCGGACACGCCCTGGATCAGCAGCGGCACGCTCACATTCTCCACGCAGCTCAGCGTCGGGATCAGGTTAAAGGACTGGAAGATGAAACCGATGTGCTGCGCCCGGAATCGCGTGATCTCAGCCGTGGACATTTTCCGCAGATCCTGCCCCAGCACCTGCAGCTCCCCGGCATCCGCTTTCAGCGTGCCGGCAATGATGCTGATCAGCGTCGTCTTGCCGCAGCCGGACGGCCCCACCAGCATGGTGATGTCTCCCCGCCGCACCTCCAGCTCGATCTCCTTGAGCACCTGCAGCCGCGCGCCTCCATCTCCAAAGCTCTTGGAGATGCCCTTCACATGTGCCGCCAGACGGCCGGTTTCAGCTTTGCTCATTCGTTTGGACTTCCTACGCGGTCCTGATGCCTGCGGTTGCCTGTGAGTTCAAGTCGGGACTGCACCCCTGTACCATGCTTCAGCGCATTCCGGTCTCCTCAAAGTCATTGCAACACCCGCTGCGCTGCCGGTGTTTACTGCTCTCCATTTTCACCATGAAGCACAAGACACTGATCCCCCTCCTGGCCCTTGTGGCAGGCCTCACCGCGGCCCATGCCGCGCCGCCCAAAGCTCCCAAGCTCGTGGTCGCCATCCTCGTGGATCAGCTGCGCTACGACTATCTCGACCGCTTCCACGCTCAGTTTGTCGAAGGCGGCCTTCGCGAGCTCACGGACAAAGGCGCCTTCATGACCTTCGCGCAGTACAATTACTACCCCACCATCACCGCGCCGGGCCACGCCAGCTTCTTCAGCGGCAGCTCGCCCATGATGCACGGCGTCATCGCCAATGACTGGTTCGACAAGCGCAGCGGCGAGATGATGTACTGTGTGGAGGATGCAGGCGTGACCGGCGTGGGCACCAAGCCCGACGCCAAGGCCGGCAAGATGTCCCCGCGCAATTTCACCGGAGCCACCGTGGCGGATCAGATGCGCCTCCACTGGGGCTCCAAGGTGGTCAGCATGTCCGTCAAGGATCGCGGCGCCATCCTGCCTGCTGGCAAGAAGCCCACCGGTGCCTACTGGTTCGAGTCCGCCTCGGGCAATTTCATCACCAGCAGCTACTACCAGAACGAGCTGCCCGCCTGGGTGAAGGCCTTCAATGACAGCAAGCGCCCGGACGCCTTCGTCGGTCAGACCTGGGAGCGTCTGTTGGATGAGAAACAGTATTCCGAGTCTGACGAGTCCGCTGGGGAGAGCCACCTCGCTGGCGAAAAAGGCAGCACCTTCCCGCACAAGGTCATCAAGGAGGAGAAGGAAGGCTACGAGCCCATCCTCTCCACTCCCTATGGCAACCAGCTCCTCATGGAGTTTGCCAAAGCTGCCATCGAAGGAGAAAAGCTGGGGCAGGGGAGCCAGCCTGATCTCCTGTGCGTCTCGTTCTCATCCATCGACTACTGCGGCCACAAGTTCGGCCCCTACTCCCAGGAGGTTCATGACATCACCCTGCGCCTGGACCGCCAGTTGAAGGAACTCTTTGCCTACCTCGACAAAAAAGTCGGTCTGGCCAATGTGGTCATGGTTCTCACCGCCGACCACGGTGTGGCCCCCAATCCTGAAAATGCCAAGGAGCAGGGCCTCGATGGTGGCCGCCCGGCCATCACAGACATGCTCGTGGAGCTGCAGTCCAAAGTCGCCGAGCGCTTCGGCGAGGGGCACTACTTCCTCTCTCCCAAAGGCAGCCTCAAGCCCCGCCTTGTGGAAGGAAATCTCTACTTCGACCACGCCGTCCTGGCCGAGAAAAAGCTCCAGCCCGAAGTGCTTACCGACTTCATCCGCGAGTGGGCTCTCTCCACCGGCGTGGTGCACGCCGTTTACAGCCGCCAGCAGCTTCTCGAAGGCCGCGCCCCCGGCGTCATCGGCCAGCGCATTGCCAACGGCTTCAATGGCGAGCGCAGTGGCGATGCCGTGATCATCCTCAAGCCCTGGCTCATCGCCGGCACTGGCAAGCCCGCCACCGGCACCACCCACGGCTCACCCTTCTCCTACGACACCCATATCCCTATCATCTTCTACGGCGCCCCCTTCAAAACCGGCCGCTACGCCGATGAGTTCAGCATCACCGACCTCGCCCCCACCCTCAGCGCCGCCCTAGGCATCCAGGAGCCCCCCATGTGCATGGGCAAGCCGCTGGTGCGTGCGCTGAAATAAGTGATGCGGGCACTCTTGCCCGCAGTCTGGAGGTCTGAGTTGTTCGGTGCAGGCCAGCGTGCCTGCATCACCCCTCACGCTCTCAAAAACCTCCCCGTCACACTCGCCTCATTCACCGCCACCTGCTTCGGCGTTCCCGCCGCCAGTACATACCCGCCTTCCGTTCCTCCACCCGGCCCGAGATCAATGATCCAGTCCGCGCTGCGGATTACATCCAGGTGATGCTCGATGACGATCAGCGTATTCCCGGCATCCCGCAGGCGCAGTAGCACGCCGAGAAGCGTCTGGATGTCCGCGCTGTGCAATCCCGTAGTAGGCTCGTCCAGCACATAGAGCGTGCGGCCGGTGCTTCGTTTCGCCAGCTCCGCGCTGAGCTTGATGCGCTGTGCCTCGCCGCCGGAGAGCGTCGCACCGCTCTGGCCCAGTTTGATATAGCCGAGGCCCGTCTCCTCCAGCGTGCGCAGCTTGGGGGAGATCGTGGTGCTGCGATCAAAGAAGCGCAGCGCCTCGCTCACCGTCATGTCCAGCACCTCGGCAATGTTCTTGCCCTTGAAGGTCACCTCCAGCGTCTCCGCGCCATAGCGCTTTCCTTTGCACGACTCGCAAGTCACATACACGTCCGCCAGGAAGTGCATGTCGATCTTGATGACTCCATCCCCCTCGCATTTCTCACAGCGGCCACCGGGTGTGTTAAAGCTGAAGCGCCCCGCATCATAGCCGCGCATGCGCGCCAGCGGCAGCTGTGCAAACAGATCGCGGATCGGCCCAAACGCCCCCGTGTAGGTCGCGGGATTTGAGCGCGGACTGCGGCCGATGGGTGATTGATCGATCACCACCACCTTGTCGATGTGCTCCAGCCCCGTGATCTTCTCATGCGCTCCCGGAATCTCCTTGGCGTCATAAAAATGGCGGCGCAGAGCGCGCATCAGAATGTCATCCACCAGCGTCGATTTGCCGCTGCCAGACGGGCCCGTGACGCAGGTGAAAGCCCCCAGCGGAAACGCGGCGGTCACATTCCGCAGATTGTGCGCCGTGGCCTTGTGAATCGTCAGCGAGTGTCCCTTGGTCGGTTCACGGCTTTCGGTGATCAGCGTCTCCGGCAGCGCCTTGGCTTCGATCCTTGTCCTGCCGCTGAGAAATCCTCCCGTGATGGAGGCCGCATTCGCCGCGATCTCCGCCGGCGTGCCCTGCGCGGTGATCTTCCCGCCATGCGTGCCCGCTCCTGGCCCCAGCTCGATGATGTAATCCGCCGCGCGCATCGTGGCCTCGTCATGCTCCACCACCAGCACCGTGTTTCCGAGGTCGCGCAGCCGCAGCAGCGTGCGGATCAGCCGCTCGTTGTCTCGCGGATGCAGCCCGATGCTCGGCTCGTCCAGCACATAGAGCACACCCGCCAGCCCAGCCCCGATCTGCGACGCCAGCCGGATGCGCTGCATCTCGCCACCCGAGAGCGTGCCGCTCTCACGGTTCAGCGCCAGATACCCCAGCCCCACCTGCTCCAGAAACTCGATGCGCTTCACCACCTCCCGCTGCAGCTCGCCCACATACAGCTTCTGCTGCTCGGTCACCTCCAGCTCCCGCATCCACTGCAGCGCATCCCGCACCTGCAGTCCGGTAAACTCATGGATGTTCAAACCGTCATCGGCTTCCAGCTTTGAACCTGAAATCTTAAACTTGGAACTCAGCCTCACCGCCAGCGACTCTGGTCTCAGTCTCTGCCCCCCGCACGTCGCGCAGGGCTGCGGGTTCATCAGGCGCGAGAGGGCGGCTCGCAGCACATCGCTCTCCGCGCTCGCATACATGCGTGCGATCTCCGGCAGCAGTCCCTCAAAGGGCTTGGCCACGCTGCGTTTGTTGTCCGCCTTTTTCCAGCCGGTGCTGATCGCCTCGCTGCCCGTGCCGTGGAAGAGCGCATGCTTGAAATCCGTCGGCAGATCCCGAAACGGCACATCCATCGCCGCGCCGTAGTGCCGCGCCAGCGCCTCCACGCCCTGATTGAAAATCTGCTTCACCTTTGGGTGCCGCGCCCACCAGGCCTTGATGGCCCCTTTGGCCAGAGACACGCTTTCATCCGGCACCAGCAGCGTCGGGTCCGGCGTGGGGGTGGTCCCGGTGCCCTCGCAGGCCGGGCATGCACCCAGGTGTGTGTTAAAGGAAAAATGCTGCGGCGTCAGCCGCTCCAGCGTGTAGCCTGTGCGCGGATTGGCAAAGGCCGTGGTGTAGCTCAGCACCTCCTCGCTGCCGTCCAGATTCACCAGAAACTGCACCTCACGGTCATTCCAGTGCAGCGCGCTTTCGATCGCCTCCATCAGCCGCTGGCGCGAGTCGCCGCGCACCACCAGGCGGTCGATCACCACCTGCACCTGCTGCATCTGCCCGTCATCCAGTGTGGGGGCCTCCTCCAGCTCCACTACCGTGCCATTCAGCCGCACACGCACAAAGCCCTGGCGCTTCAGCTTCTCAAAGAGCGTGCGCGTGTCCGCCGCGCTTGCCGCAGCCTGCGGGGACAGCACCACCAGCCGCGTGCCCTCGCCCAGCGCCAGCACCTTGTCCGCGATCTCCGGTGGCGTGCTGCGGTGCAGCCTCTCGCCGGTGCTGGGATCATATGGCTGCCCCGCCACCGCATACAGCACGCGCAGGTAGTCATAGATCTCCGTCACAGTGGCAATGGTACTGCGCGGGTTCGGATTCGAATGCACCTGCTCGATCGCCACCGCCGGGGACAGCCCCTCGATGAAATCCACGTCCGGCTTCTCCATCTGCCCCAGAAACTGCCGTGCGTAGGCGGAGAGGCTCTGCACATAGCGCCGCTGCCCCTCGGCAAAGAGCGTGTCAAAGGCCAGCGAAGACTTCCCGCTGCCGCTCACCCCCGTCAGCACCACAAGCCGGTGCCGTGGGATGTCCACGTCGATGTTTTGGAGGTTGTGCTGCCGTGCGCCTCGCACGCGGATCACGTCTTCAGGCATGCCCCCGTACAAGCCGCTAGGGCAGGGGAGATCAAGCCCCAAGAAATCCCGGGGGCGGCTCGTTTCATAATGGTGCATGTGGGCGGTTGATTATCTCAGTCCACTCTCCTAGAATCCCCCCCTCGCCATGAAACCCCTCCTCGTCATCGCCCTGGCCATCGCCGTCGGATACGTCTCCTACGAGTATGTCTATCCGCCCTTTGCAGACGCCATGAAGTTCACCAAGCATGTGCCCAAGCCTGCGCCAAAAAAAGAGGTGGCAGTGGCTCCGGCTCCCAAGCCGGTGAAAAAGGCTGAGCCCAAGGTCGTCATGGAGGAGCCCAAGCCGGAACCCAAGCCGGAGATGAAGCCCGAAGAGCCCAAGCCTGAAATGCCCAAGGCCCCCGAGCCCGTGGCAGATCCCAATGCTTTCGTCCCGCCCGTTTATCCGCCAGCAGACCAGCTGACTCAAAACTGGACCGTGATCCCCAAGAACTTCTTCAAGGAGCCCAAGCAGGTCACCATCAAAAAAGACCTCAAGCTGGAAATGCAGATGGGCAAGGCCACTGCCGCCACCAACTTCAAGGCTGGTTCCAAAATTTTCGTGATGGATCAGCAGGGCCCCAATCTCGTCGTCGGTGCCTCTGCAGGTTCCCCCATGCGTGGCCTCGTCGCCATGGAGGACACTGACTTCAAGGACGTCTTCACCGCCGCCTATGAGCAGGTGAAAGTGATCGCGATCGAAAACGCCCGCAAGGCCCACGAATACCGTCTCGCCGCCGCCGAGCGCGCCAAGAACGCCCCTGCTCCCGCCGCTGGTGGCGGTGGCAGCAGCAATAGCAAGCCTGCCAAAGACGCCGACGGCTCCTATCCCATGCTGCTCGCCAGCATGAAGGCCGGCGAAGTCACTGAGATCAAGCCCGACAACGTCAAGTCCTGGGGCGAAGTCGCCCAGGAAAAAATTGACGGCACCGACTACTGGACCGTCAATGTGAAGTACGAAACCCAGACCATGTTCGGCAAGTTCGAAACCGAAGCCCAGGCCCGCATCCGCAACGGCAAGGTCGAGAAGTGGGTCTATACAGGCTCTGGCGAAGTGGTGCCTTAAAAGCACGGGTCACAGCTTCACAGTCAAAAGATCAAACAGTGGTCAAGGTGGAGACACCTTGACCATTTCACAGTCAAAAGATCAAACAGTGGTCAAGGTGGAGACACCTTGACCATTTTCTTGATGGCTTGATCTCCTGACCTCTTGACTCCAATCCCGCCCCCGCCACGTAAACAACCCCGATGAAAATCATCCGCCATACCGACCCCGGCTATCCCGCCGCCGCTTCCGCCCTCAACCGCCGTGCCGAGGCCAGCGATGCCGTGCGCGAAGTCGTCTCAGGGGTCATCAAGGCCGTGCGCGAGCGCGGAGACGCCGCAGTGCTGGAACTCGTGGAAAAGTTTGACGGTGCCAAGCTCACCCCCGCCCAGATGCGTGTCCCCCAGGCCGAGCTCGACGCCGCCTGGGACGCCGCAGATGCCACTCTCAAGTCCGCTTTGCAGGCTTCTCAGCGCAACGTCGCCGCCTTCGCCCAGCGCAGCCTGCGTCAGGAATGGAGCTTTAAAAACGAACAAGGAGCCACCGTCGGGGAGGTCTATCACCCCTTCGAGCGCGTCGGCTGCTACGTGCCCGGCGGCACCGCCCCGCTGGTCTCCACCTCCATCATGACCGTCGCCATCGCCGCCGCCGCAGGTGTGCCGGAGATCGTTGTCTGCACCCCCTGCGGTCGGGATGGCACCGTCAATCCCGGCCTCCTTGCCGCGCTCAAGCTCGCAGGTGCCACCGAGGTCTATAAAATCGGCGGCTCCCAGGCCATCGCCGCGCTCGCCTTCGGCACCGAAACCATCCGTCCCGTCACCAAAATCTTCGGCCCCGGCAACAGCTACGTCGTCGAGGCCAAGCGCCAGGCCTTCGGCGTCGTCTCCATCGATCTCCTCCCCGGACCCAGCGAGGTCCTAATCCTCGCAGATAAGTCCGGCAATCCCGCCTTCATCGCCGCAGACATCCTCGCCCAGGCCGAGCACGGAAAGGACAGCATGGCCGGTTTCCTCACCGACGACGCTGCTCTCCTCGATGCCGTCGTCGCCCAGGTCGCCGAGCAGTCTGCCACGCTGAGCCGTCAGGCGCAGCTCACCCCTGTTTTGGAAAAAGGTGTCTTCCTCATGCTCGTGCCCAGCATGGAGGAGGGCGCACGCCTGGCCAATGATTTCGCGCCAGAGCATCTCACGCTCATCACCACTCGGGAGCAGGACATCCTGCCCCTCATCCGCACCGCCGGCGCTATCTTCCTTGGCAACTATTCCCCCGTGGCCGTGGGCGACTTCCTCGCAGGCCCCAGCCACACGCTGCCCACTGGCGGCTCTGGCAAATCCTTCCCCGGCATCACCGCAGACATGTTCCAGCGCCGTACCAGCATCATCCGTCTGGACCGCGAGAGCTGCGCCAGGTCCGAGCCCGTCGTCAGCGCCATCAGCGCCGTCGAGGGACTTGATGCCCACGCCCGTTCGGTGTTCATTCGTGGTGTATGAACCCACGCCTCTGCCTGCTTGCCTTGCTGCTCGTTTCCTGCGGCAAGGAAGAACCTGCTCCTGAGCCCAAAGCAAAGGGCGCTCCGCCTTCTGCTCCTGCCTCACCCAAACCCGTGGTGCAGGAGAAAAAACTGCCACCGGTTCCGCAGGGCAAGCTCCAGCAGATGGACCCCGCCAAGGCCAAGTTCATCGCCATCCCCAGCACCCCGCCCGACGCCAAGGACAAAGTCGCAGACAAGCCCAAAACCGATGCGCCAAAGCCAGCGGTCACTACGGCCAAACCGGCTGCCGCTTCAACCACACCCGAGGTTAAAAAGCCCGCTCCTGCTTCAGCTGCTGCCGAAGACAAAAAGCCCTCGCAGCCCGCTCCAGAGATGAAGCCTGCGCAGGTCTCGCCACCCGCTCAGGTCGTCCAAAAAGCCGCCGTATCTTCTCCCGTGACTGAGGTCAAAAAGCCAGCCGCTCCGGCCCCCGCCGTAAAACCTGACATGGCTCCAGCCCCTGAAGTCAAAAAAGCAGCTTCCGCAGCGGTTCCTGCTTCAGCGCCAGCCGCCGAAGTTAAAAAGGCCACCCCCACGCCTGCACCGCCCGCGACTCCATCACCAGCCCCCGAAGTGAAGAAAGTCACGGCAGCCACCGCCACAGAACCAGCGCCTGAAATTAAAAAAGCCGCCGCTGCCCCTGCAGTAGAGGTCAAAAAGCCCGTCATCACACCCTCAAGCAGCCAGTAGCACCCACACGGCGTGCAGGCCCAAGGCATCCCCATAGTGGTCCGCACAGTCCTCTGTGCGGCTCGCACGCGCATACGAGGGGCAAGAACTCTCAAAACTTAGCACGGAGCCATAGCTGCCGATAAAGTGCCGTCTGTCTAATCCACCATGCTCGCTGCAGACGGTGGGATGGAGCCAGTCGCTCTCTCTTCGCAGCATTGGATCCCTCCCACGCCTCTCACACAGGCACCCGAATCTCCAGCCACTGGCTCGTCTCGTCCGCAGCCTTCACCACACGTCCTGCCGCATCCATCGCCGCAGGTACCAGCGCAAAATCCCCCGCCATCAGCACCATCCCACCCACGCTGATCTCACCGCTCACCACGGCCAGCGTCAGGCTCTCGCCCACAGCACCCGCTTCTCCATCGCCACTCCTCAGCTTCACATCAAAGTACTCGCACTTCACCAGCGTGCCGTCCGCCTCCAGCTTCTGCACCCCGGGCTCAAAATCGCTGAAGTCGATGCTCTGCAGGCTCTCCTGCACATGCAGCGCACGCGGCTTGCCATCCAGCCCCACGCGGTTCCAGTCAAACACCCGGTACGTCGTGTCGCTGTTCTGCTGGATCTCATAGATCAGCAGCCCCGCACCGATCGCGTGCACACGCCCGCTCGGGATGAAAAGACACTCACCCGTGCGTGCCTCGATCACATGCACCACATCCGCCACGGTGCCGTTCGCCAGTGCCGTTTCAAAATCCGCACGCGTCACTCCCGGCTTCAGCCCTGCGTAGATCTTCGCACCCGGGTCCGCATGCGCGATGAACCACATCTCTGTCTTCGGCTCGCCCTTCAGCGCTTCCGCCATGCTCGCTGGCGGATGCACCTGGATCGAGAGATCATCACACGCATCCAGGATCTTCATCAGCAGCGGATAGGTCGGGCTGCTCGATGACAGCAGCGCCTTGCCAAACACCTCCTCGCGGTGCTGCGTCCACAGCTCATGCAGGCTCACGCCATCCGCCGTCACGCTCGGTGCTTCGGGCCGGTCGCACACGGTCCAGGCCTCGCCAAAGGGAGTCGTCGCATCCGGCAGCGTTGCGCCCAGCAGGGTCTCCATGCGTCGTCCGCCCCAGACTCGGCTTTGATAAATCGGTGTGAAACGAATGAGCTGATTGAATTTCATATGATCATAATCAACCACAGCGTGCGTTGACGCTCTAGCACGAACTCTCCAGAATGCCCTGCTGTGAACAAAATTGAAGCCCGCCTTATTCAGTCTCTGAATGAAATCTTATCCCCTGACCGGGTGCTGACCTCTGATGAGGATCTTGTCCCCTACAGCTTTGACGGCACCGCTGCCCTCAAGCAGCGTCCCGGTGCCGTTGTTTTCCCGCTCACGGCCGAGGAGGTTTCAGAGTGTGTGCTGCTCGCACGTCGAAACAATGTCCCCGTCGTCACACGCGGCTCCGGCACCGGTCTCAGCGGCGGCAGCGTACCGCTGGATGGCTGCCTTGTTATCTGTCTCGTGAAGATGGACAAGCTCATCGAGGTCGATGAAAAAAACCTCACCCTCCGTGCTCAGAGCGGCGTCATCACCAAGGAGATCGACGATGCCTGCGCCAAGGTCGGCCTCTTCTACCCGCCTGATCCCGGCTCCATGAAGATCTCCACCATCGGAGGCAATGTGGCCGAAAACTCAGGCGGTCTTCGCGGTCTGAAGTACGGCGTCACGCGCGATTACGTCATGGGCTTCGAAGTCGTTCTGCCAGACGGCACACTCACCTTCCTCGGAAACAAGTGCGTCAAAGACGTCGCTGGTTACTCCATGAAGGACATCTTCATTGGCAGCGAGGGCACGCTCGGCATCATCACCGAGGTCATCCTCAAAGTGCTCCCTCGTCCCAAGGCGCGCAAGACGATGCTCGCTCTCTATGACTCCATGGAGGACGCCGCCAAGACGATCTCCGCCATCATCGCCGCCAAGATCATTCCCTGCACCCTGGAGTTCCTCGATCGCGTCACCGTTCAGTGTGTGGAAGACTACGCCAAGATCGGCCTGCCCACTGATGTGGAGGCTCTCGTCCTCATGGAGACAGACGGCCACCCCGTCGTGGTTGAAGAAGAGGCCGCGCAGATGATGGCCCTCGCCAAGGCCAATGGCGCGCGCGATGTCCGCGCCGCTGCCGATGAGGCCGAAGGCGCCAGACTCGCCGCCGCTCGTCGCAATGCCTTCTCCGCTCTCGCCCGCGTTCGCCCCACCACCATTCTGGAGGACGTCACCGTTCCGCGCAGCGAACTCGCCGCCATGGTCGCCTTCATCGATGCCGTGGCCAAAAAGCACAAGCTGCAGATCGGCACCTTCGGTCATCTGGGAGATGGCAATCTCCACCCCACCTTCCTCACCAACGAGCGCGACCACGAGGAGATGCACCGCATCGAGCTCGCGCTGGAGGAGATCGTCGAGGAGACCATCCGTGTCGGCGGCACCGTCACTGGAGAGCACGGCGTCGGCCTCGCCAAAAAATCCTTCCTCAAGCGCCAGCTCGGAGAAGGCAGCTACGAACTCATGCGCAGCATCAAGAAAGCCCTCGACCCCCAGGGCCTGCTGAACCCCGGAAAGATTTTTGATTGAGGAAAGACACATGGCTTCCGCAAACCTCCTCCAATCCCTCGACTACTCCGTGCTGCAGCAGTGCATGCACTGCGGCATGTGCCTGCCCACATGTCCCACCTACGTGGAGACCAAGATGGAGCGCAACAGCCCCCGTGGCCGTATCTCCCTCATGCGCGCTGTGGCCGATGGCGACCTCCAGGTCACCAAGGCGCTCTCAGACGAAATGTACTACTGCCTCGGTTGCCTGGCCTGCCAGACAGCATGTCCCGCAGGAGTGAACTACGCCGAGCTCTTTGAAACCGCCCGCGCCGAGGTGGAACAGGCTCAGGTGGACGACGGTATGCAGCGCGGCTTCTGGCGCTGGCTTTCGCTCAATGTCATCTTTATGCGCCCCTGGCTGCTGCGCCTCATCGGCCGCGTGCTGCATGTGTATCAAAGCACCGGCCTCGATGCTCTGATGCGCAGGCTTCGCTTCTTTGGCCTCATGCCGCCATCGTTGAAAAAGCTAGAGCCTCAGACCCCCAAGATCGCCGAGCACTTTTCCGACGATCTCATCTGGCCGGAGGAAAAGCCAAAACAAGATCGCGGCTACCGCGTGGGCCTGCTCACCGGCTGCATCCAGGACCTCGCTTTTTCAAACATCAACCGAGACACCGCCGACGTCCTCCTCGCCAACGGCTGCGAGGTCATCACCCCGCGCTCTCAGAGCTGCTGCGGCTCCTTGCACGCGCACAATGGCGAACTCGAGCTCGCCCGTGAACTCGCCCGCCGTCAGATCGACAGCTTCGATCTCGATTCTCTCGATGCCATCATCACCAATGCCGGTGGCTGCGGCTCCCATTTGAAGACCTACGGCCACCTGCTGCACGACGATCCTTTCTACGCCGGGAAGGCAAAGCAGTGGGACAAGAAGGTGAAGGACATTCACGAATGGCTCGTGCAAATCCGCTTCCGCAAACCCACTGCTGGCGCAGGTGTCAGCGAAGTCACCTACCACGAAAGCTGCCACCTCTGCCACGGTCAGAAGGTCGTCTCCCAGCCGCGCCAGATCCTAGCCAGCATTCCCGGCCTCACCTTCAAGGAACTGCCCGAGTCCAACTGGTGCTGCGGCAGCGCCGGCATTTACAATATCACCCAGCCCGAGCAGAGCCAGAAGCTGCTCACTAGGAAAGTGGAAAACCTCCGCCAGGCCGGAGTCCCCGTCGTTGCCACCAGCAATCCAGGCTGCCACCTTCAACTCGCCAACGGCCTCCGCGCCTGCAGTAGCCATCCCTGCCAGGAAGTCACCCAGCCCGTGACCTTGCTCGCCCAAGCCTACCGCGCCGAACAAAGCGCCCAAGGTGGCGGGGTCTCCTGACCCCGTTTGCGGTAAGAGAGGCGAGACGGGAGACTCCCCCACCTTGGGGTTCTGTGGCGTCTTGCGAGCTGCGTCATGCGTTGACATCTTGATCTCCAAACACCTCTCCCCATGGAACTCGACCTCACCGGCCCTCTCCGCGAAGACGCCTACATGATTCTCGCCGGGCTTGTCACTCCGCGCCCGATCGCCCTCACCACCACCGTCGATCCCGAAGGCCGCGTAAACGCCGCTCCCTTCAGTTTCTTCAATGTCCTCGGCGACTCCCCACCCATCGTCGCCATCTGCCCCGGCGACCGCTCCGCTGGTGTGCCAAAAGACACCGCCCGCAACATCCGCCTCACCCACGAATTCGTGGTGAACCTCGTCGATGAAGCCCTCGCCGAAAAAATGAACCTCTGCGCCGCCACGCTTCCTCCGGGCGAAAACGAGCTTCTCCATGCCGGTCTCACTGCTCTGCCTAGCAGCGTCGTCAAACCACCCCGCATCGCCGAAGCCCCCGCCAGCCTGGAGTGCAAAAGCCACAGCATCATCGAGATCGGCGACAACCGCCTCATCATCGGCGAAGTCCTCCGTGTCCATGTCCGCGATGGCATCTTCGACCCCGCCACCTGGCTCATCAAACCCGCCAACTACCACCCCATCGGCCGCATGCAAAGCCCCAACTGGTACTGTCATACCAAGGACATGTTTGAGCTGAAGCGTCCGAAGTGAGTAAACAGGTCAGGCGGCTCACAAGCGTGATTACTTCACATCGCGCCAGAGCCAGCGCAGCGCTTCAGGGAGCATGGGGGCCATGCCTTTGCTGCCGTGGAAGCACTGGGTCCAGTCGATGCGGAAGTCGTAGTCCTTGTATTTGAGTGCGGCGGCCATCTGCTTGTTGGCGATCGGCCAGTTGCCGAACTTGTTGTCGAGATCGTTCTCCCCATCGAGCAGATAGATGCGGAGGGGCTTGCGCTCGGCGAGGCGGATCATGGAGGGGTAGGCGTGGCCGCCTTTGAGATCGACGAATGAGCCGACCCAGGAGAGCACTTTGCGGAATTTGTCCGGGCGCTCCCAGGCAACGTTGAAGGAGCAGATGCCGCCGGAGGAGCCGCCACCGATGGCCCAAGACTCGGGCTGGGGACGGAACTTTGTCTGATAGCGACTCTGCACCTCGGGCAGGATTTCATCGATCAACATGCGTGAGTAGGCGTCTCCGAGGGAGTCGTATTCAAAGCCTCGGTTTGCGGCCTTGTCTCCGGGCTTTTGTTTCGGCTTGCGACCTGGATCAATGAAGATGCCGACAGTGCGTGGCATCTGCTTTTTGTGGATGAGATTGTCGAAGACTACGGGAACACGCATGGAGCCGAGAGGATCGGCATGGCGGGTGCCATCCTGCCAGACCATGAGGCATGTTTCCTCCTGCGGCTGAAAACCAGAGGGGAGGTAAACGGTGACATCCCGCACGGTTTCGGGAAAGACCTTGCTGGTGCTCCATTCAAATTTTTCGAGTCTGCCTTTCGGTACATCGGCGTGTGGGAGGCTGTCGGCGGTATACTCATAGTGCTCCACATGCACGGTGCCGGCCATGTGGGGCATGCCTTCGGATTCCACACGGTAACCGGTCTCGGTGAAGTTTGGCATCTCGGTGACGAGCACCTGGAGGCCATCATCTCCTAGGGGAAGCATGTCGCCGATGAGGGTGCCGTCCTGCTGCACGACGCGTGAAGGCTTGGGATCGATGACGGCCCAGGCGACTGTCGTGGCCTCGATCTTGGCTCCAGCCTTGCCCTGGGTGAGGTTTTGACGGCCAAAGAGGCGCATGATTTGATCATGCAATTTTTGCTGGCCTTCAGGCGTGGCAGTAAGCTTCAGCGCGGAAGCAATCTGCCGAGGGGTGATTGGCGGCTGTGCCCCTGACTTGTTTTGAGCCGAGGCCGAGGTGATGGAGAGAAGAAGCAGCGGAAGAATGACAGCACGCATGTGTCCGCCCTGTAACGTGAACTAAGGTCAAAGAATATCGGCGATTTGTGCCAGGGGGAGGTTTGTGTTTCAGCCCTTTTGTCAGGGACTGATGGGGATGGGCCAGCCTCACTGGAGAAGCGCTTTCCAGATACGGTCAGTGCCGCGTGATCGCGGTCTTCTTAAATCACAGAGCTGCGGTGTAGTGCGACTGAGTCATGGGAACGCCAGCGGTGCGGAGACGTGCTTCAATGCCGTCCATCATGGCGCGGACGTGGCGCCATTTGGTGCGGTCGCGCATGAGCTCCATGCTTTTTTCAAAGGAGCCCCACTGGATGACCTCGATATCCACGTGGCGGACGCCCCAGTTATTCATCATAGAGCGGCTGGGCTTGTAGAGGTCGATGGTGCCCGTGCCGACGAGGGCGCTGCCGTAATCGTCCACCACATAGACGATGCCAGGCTGGCCGGAGATGCGAAAGACGGTGCCGACAGGATAGCGAGACCAGTCTGCCGCGGCGCTGCGGACGGTGCCGAAACGGAGATCGGTGCCGAGGGCACTTTTGACGCCGTAGGCGATGTGGTCGCTCTCGCTGTGTGTATAGGCGGTGGTGCGCACGCGCATCTGAGAACTGCGACTCATGGCCGAAGCGAGCATGAGCGGCGGGCGGGGCTCCTCAAGCATGAAGGTGTAGCGCTTGATAGCACTGGGACGAAAAGGCACGCTCATCGTCAATGCCTTACGCACCTCATATTTGACTCCCGTTTGAAGTGGGGGGGCTTTTTTGGGAATCCCATTTCGAGCGGAGAACAACGGCTGCCCGGGCAGTGCGCAGGCTGAAAGGGTGACCAACAGAGCTCCGCAGAGGCCACAAGTGATCAAACGTGAGTTGTTCATGGCTGGTTTTTTTGGAATTAGAAACAACTTACCGTAATTTTTATACATCTTCAATATAAAAAGGATATTTTACATATTTATGAAACTTAATAGTTATTATTTTCCATAAATTCCAGCATGGAACACCCGATTGGGTGTAAGGGACGTGCGAGTTTTTTTAAACTCGGAATGGCTGCTTATTGGTCTGCGCCACCCTGCTCTTCCCAGAGCTTGCGCCAGTGATCGAGGCGTTCCTTGATGCGGGCTTCCAAGCCGTTGGCCGTGGGATCGTAGTATTGGCGACCGCCTTCCAGGCAGCGCTGGGGTACGAAGCCGCCTTCGTAGTTGTGTGGATAGAGGTAGCCTTCGCCGTGGCCGAATTCCTTGGCGGCCTTTTTGTGGTGGGCGTCGCGGAGATGCTTGGGCACGGGGAGCGTGCGGCCGTTTTTTACATCGTCCAAAGCGGCATCGATGGCCATGTAGGCACGATTGCTCTTGGGCGCGGTGGCATTGTAAACGGTGGCGTGGGCGAGGATGATGCGGGCCTCCGGCATCCCGATGAACTCGACAGCCTGCTGTGCAGCGACAGCGACGCGGAGGGCATTGCTGTCTGCCATGCCGATGTCCTCGCTGGCGGCGATGACGATGCGGCGGGCGATGAAGCGGATGTCTTCACCGGCGTAGAGCATCTTGGCCAGCCAGTAGAGCGCGGCGTCGGGATCGGACGCGCGCATGCTTTTGATGAAGGCGCTGATGGTGTCGTAATGGGCATCGCCATCGCCATCATAGACGACGGTTTTTTGCTGCACGGACTCTTCAGCGGCTGCGAGGGTGATGACGATCTCTCCTGTTGCATCTGGCTGGGTGGAGAGCACGGCGAGTTCCAGAGCATTGAGGCAGCGGCGGGCATCACCATCGGCCACGGTGGCGAGGTGAAGCCGGGCGTCTGGCTCAATGCGGGCGTGCATGCTGCCGAGGCCGCGCTCGGAGTCTGCGAGTGCGCGGTCGATGAGGCCCTCGAGATCGGAAATGCCGAGCGGCTCCAGAGTGAAGACTTGGGACCGGCTGACGAGGGGGCTGTTGACGTAGAAGAAGGGATTGTGCGTGGTGGCGCCGATGAAGCGGAGGGTTCCGCGCTCCAGGTGCGGGAGGAGGACGTCCTGCTGCGCTTTGTTGAAGCGGTGGATCTCATCCACGAAGAGGATGGTGGTTTTGTTGTAAAGGCGGAGGTGGTGGCCGGCATTTTCGGCCTCCTTGCGGATGTCTGCCACGCTGCTCTCCACACCGCTGAGGGTGACAAAGCGGGACTTGGTCTCCTGAGAGATGATGTTGGCGAGGGTGGTCTTTCCCACTCCCGGCGGGCCGTAGAGAATGATGGACGAAAAGCGGTCTGCCTGAACGGCGCGGCGGAGTAGCTTTCCCTCGGCCAGGATGTGCTGCTGGCCGACGTATTCCGCCAGACTGCGCGGGCGCATGCGGGAGGCCAGCGGCGCGCCTGCATGATGCACCACAGCGGCCGCGCGTGGCGGCTCGGGTGGCGGGGAGGCAAAGAAGTCGTCGCTCATGCGGAGGGCAGCGGGATGAATGACGCGGAAAGGGCACGGCGGCAAATCGCAGTTTGCACCGGGGCGGGTTTCATGCTCGGTAAGGCTCCAAGATGAAGATCTCCAAAAAAGCCGAATATGCCCTCCGCGCCCTGGTGGCGATGGGGCGTGAGCGCGAGGGGACGAACTTCTCCATCCAGGATCTGGCCAGCAAGGAGCACATCCCGCTGAAGTTTCTGGAGCAGATCCTGTTGGCGCTGAAAAACGGCGGCCTGCTGCGCAGCAAGCGCGGCGTGGGCGGCGGCTACCAGCTGGTCACGCATCCGGCGCGCATCACGCTGGGGGAGGTGGTGACGCTTTTTGACGGGCCTTTTGATCCGGTGCCTGGAGCGGAGCACGATGCACTGGGGCAGGTGTTTGGCGGGCTGCGGGATCAGGTGACGCAGTGGTTTGCGGAGAACACCATCGCGCACATCATCTCCAAGGAGCAGCCACGCGGGGCGGTGTCGTTTGACATTTGAATGAGCGATGGGCCACGCAGCCACCTGAGCCTCACTTGCCGCTGAAGAGCCATATGGCGAGCAGGAGCGTCCAGAGGATGTTGAAGGCCTGGCCGCCGAGGAAGGCGAGAGCGGGCCTGCCACCGCCGAGCTTGAAGAGATCGCCGATTCGGGTTTCGAGGCCGATGCAGACGAAGGCGGCGGCGAACCAGACCTCGCGCAGGCCTTTGAGAGGCTTGGCGGCGGCCTCTGCGACAGCCGGAGGCACGAAGTAGGAGAACACGACGGAGGCGATGACAAAGCCGATGACGAACTTGGGGAAGCGCTCCCAGATGAGGCCGACGGAGGGCTTTTTTCCCTGGTGAGCCCCATCTTTGCCACCGCGCATGGTCCACCAGATGGAGAGGATGAAGGCAGCGACGCCTATGAGGACGTTTTGGGAGAGCTTGACGATGACACCGACCTTGGTGGCATTTTTGCCCACCTGCTCTGTGGCAGCGGCGACGGAGCCGCTGGTGTCCAGCGTGCCGCCGATCCAGGCGCCGCCGACGGCCTCAGAGAGGCCCATGGACTTGATGGCCCAAGGCATGGCCACCATCATGGGCACAGCACAGAGGAGAACGATGGAGGTCACATAGGAGAGTTTTTTGCGGTCGCCCTGAATGGCGCCACAGGCGGCGATGGCGGCGGAGACGCCGCAGATGGAAACGGCGGTGGAGAGCATGACGCCGAACTCGTCATCGACCTTCAGTTTGCGAGCGATGAAGTAGCATACATACCAGACCACCGGAATGACGAGCGCGGCCTGGATGAGGCCGGGGAAGCCCGCCTTCATCATCTCCGGGAGGAGAATGGTTGCGCCGAGGAGCACGATGCCGACTTTGATAAAAAACTCGGTGCGGATGGCTTCGCGAAGCCACTCGGGCACTGGAAGCAGGTGGCTCCAGATCAGGCCGAGGCCAAGGGCAAAAACGACGTACTCGAGCCCCCAGGCCTTGATGCCTGCGTGGGCGGCGATCCACTGCGAGAACCAGCCAAGGATAAACACCACCACAGCCCCGATGAGGAAGGAACCGATTTTTTTCCCCAGAGAGGCTGCGAGAGCTAGGCCCGAGATGCCGAGAAACACCGCCAGCAGAACAGCGCTGACAGCAAAGTTGTCGGGCGTAAAGGCCTTCGAAACATCCGCCATGCCGCTCCAGCCCCAGGCAGGCAGCTTGGGGCTCCAGCCGCTGCCGACTGCGATGAGGACGGGCAGTGCGGCCAGGACGGCCAGCCAGTCTTCATTTTGCCACCAGTGTGAAGGTGGGGTTCCAGGAGTGGGGTAGGCGGAGTCTGAGGCGGCGGAGTTGGCTGGCATGGAAATAAAAAAAATCGCGGCGGTTATACCGCCGCGATTTAAACGCATCTTGGAAGGCCGATTTTACTACCAGCCGCCAAAGGCATAGGGATTGTTCCCCATCTGAGGGCCGTAACCATTACCCGGATAGTAGCTGCTTGGCTGGTTGTAGCCGTAGCCGGGATTGCGATTGTAGCTGGGAGCGCAGTTGGGCTGGCTGTAGCTAGGCTGTGAGTAGTAGCCCTGTGGCGGGCAGGCGCGCTGGCTGTTTCCGACCATGCTGCCGGCCAGTGCACCCAGCACCCCGCCGATGGCGGCACCTTCCAAGCCACGGTGGCTTTGGTTTCCAATGATGCCACCCGCGCCAGCGCCGATCAGCGCACCGGCGACGGTGCTGTTGGCGGAGGAGCGCCCGTAGCCACCGCCGTAGCCGCTATTGTAGCCGTAACCGCCGCCCCCGTAGCCATAGCCGTAGGGATCTGCACAGGAGGTCAGGCCGAGGCTCAGCAGGAGAGTTCCAAAGGTGAGCGAACGAACAAACGAAGTCTTCATAGGGTGGTGAGGTGAATCTTGTCCTGCAGTCTGACGCCCGCCGCTGCAGAGTATTCGATTATTTTTTGCACAGCCCGGTCTAAAGTATCGCCACAGTTGCAAAAGAGCTGCGTCTGCGGCTGGATGCGCGCCACCATGAAGCTCTTCCCAGCCCTCCTGATTTCCACCCTGGCCGCCTTTGCCCCGCTCGGGGCGGCAGATTCGTATGACATCGTAGTGTACGGCGGCTCCTCAGGCGGCATCACGGCGGCAATCCAGGCAGCGCGCATGGGCAAGACAGCGGTGCTGATTGAACCGACCAAGTTTCTCGGCGGCCTGACCACGGGCGGGCTCGGGGCGACAGACATCGGCAACAAGAAGGCCATCGGCGGCATGTCGCGGGAGTTTTACGCGAATGTGTTCAAGTATTACAACGACGCGGCAAAGTGGCAGCACCAGACGCGCACGGAGTACTTCGCCAAAAAGCAGCATGGCAACACTGGCACGGAAGACACGATGTGGACCTTTGAGCCGCATGCGGCCACGGAGATCTATGACGCGATGCTGGCCACGGTGAAGGACAAGGTGAAGGTGGTCTTCAGCGAGCGACTGGACCTCAAAAAAGGCGTGGTCAAACAGGGCACCCAGATCACAAAGATCATCATGGAAAGCGGTCGCGCCTTTGAAGGGAAGATGTTCATCGACGCCACCTATGAGGGTGACTTGATGGCAAAGGCGGGTGTGAGCTATGCCGTGGGCCGCGAGGCAAATGCGCAGTTTGGCGAGACGATCAACGGCGTGCAGAAGGTCAAAACCATCCACCATCAGTTCATCAAAAATGTGGACCCTTATGTGAAACCCGGTGATCCAAAGAGCGGTGTGCTGCCTGGCATTGATCCCGGCGACATCGGCGAAGATGAAAGCGGCGACCGCAAGCTTCAGGCCTACAACTTCCGCATGTGCACCACCGATGTGCCGGAAAACCGCCGCGCCTGGGAGAAGCCTGCGAATTATGACGAGAAGTGGTTTGAACTGGCGCTGCGCAATGTGGAGGCCGGAGACGAGCGCATCTCCTGGGCCCCCACCTGGATGCCAAACCGCAAGACGGACACGAACAACAACTTTGCCGTCAGCACGGACTTCATCGGTCAGAACTTTGAGTATCCAGACGCCGATTACGAGACGCGCGCCAAGATCTGGAAAGCACATGAGGACTGGCAGAAGGGCCTGATGTGGACCTATGCGCACCACCCCCGCGTGCCGGAAAAGATCCGCGCCGCCTATCAAAAGCTGGGATTGGCGAAGGATGAGTTTAAGGACAACGACAACTGGCCGCGCCAGCTCTACGTGCGTGAAGCGCGCCGCATGATCGGCGGCTATGTGATGAGCGAGAAGAACTGCAAGCGCCGCGAGATCGTGGAGGACAGCGTGGGCATGGGTGCCTACAACATGGACTCGCACAACGTGCAGCGCTACATCACCAAGGAAGGCTTCGTGCGCAATGAGGGGGACATCCAGATCGGCACGCGTCCGTACCCGATCAGCTATCGCAGCATCACGCCGAAGGCTGAGGAGTGCACCAACCTGTTGGTGCCTGTTTGCCTCAGCGCCACGCACATTGCGTACGGCAGCATCCGCATGGAGCCTGTGTTCATGGTCATGGGCCAGAGCGCGGCTACGGCGGCGGTGATCGCGATTGAGAGCGGCAAGGCGCTGCAGCAGATCGACTACGCCAAGCTGAAGGAGAAGATGCTGGCGGATGGGCAGGTGCTCGACTTTGAATCACCGCCCGTGCCGGAGCACGTCTCCATCAGCAAGGAAAAGCTGGGCGGCATCGTGGTGGATGACAGCGAAGCTGAGCTGACCGGCTTCACCTCCGAAGGCCACACCACGCCGGGCTTTGTGGGCCAGGGCTACCGCCATGATGGAGACACTGCCAAAGGAGAGCAGAAAGCGCGCTTCACTCCGGATCTGCCTTCAGCTGGGAAATACCGCGTGGCCATCACCTACACCGCGCTGGCCAACCGCGCGGACAAGGTGCCTGTGGTGGTTCATTTCGCAGGCGGAGAAAAGACGGTGATCGTGGATCAGAAGAAGAAAGCCCCTGAAAGAGACGTGCTGCTGCCGCTGGGAACATTCTCTTTTGAGAAAGGAAAAGCCGGATGGGTTGAGATCCGTAATGAAGGCACCAAGGGCCACGTCATCATTGATGCGGCGCAGTGGGTGATGGAAAAGTAATACCACGCACAGCTTGCAACGGGTCTCATGGGGGAAGCGTGCATCCCATGCGGCCACCCAATGCTCTGGCGTAGAGGGATCGTCCCGATCCCACACGCTCACGCATCGCCCAGAGCTTTTGCGTCTCCACAAAGCCGAGCCTTCTGCATCGTCCAACACCATCGCACATCCGCGAACCCGCTGCAGGTGGGGGGATCAAGATGATTCCCCTCCTTCGGCTCGTACCACTACCTGAATTCTTGCCTGAGTCAGGGACAGGTCCGCGCCGCAGGCGGCATTACTCTTCCGCAGCGCCCTCTTCTCCATGTCCTTCCTCCGCCATGCGCTGGATGGTGGCACTGAGGAGGTCGATGTAGCCTTGCACATCCATGCTCTCAGGTTCCGGTTCGCCGCGCACGGCGTAGAGCCAGCCCTGCTCGTAGGGATCGCTGCGGACGATGCAGGCATCCACTTTCAGCTCGGGATTGCCACCGGCGAAGGCACCGTTCATCACGCAATAAACGTCGGATGCTGCCTTGAAGCCTTCCACCCAGCCGATGTTGTCGCCGGGTGTCACCTTGGCTCCGTCTCCGGGCTTCCATTCGCAATCGACGAGCTCACCCAGCATGCGGGTGGCGAATTTGGTGAAGCCCACGCGCCACACTCCCGGCTGACCTTCCACCGGAGCCATCCAGTAGTGCGAGCGTGAATAGCGGAAGGTGTCTGGAAAGCGTGCGGAAAAACGAGCGTGCTTGAAACGGACGAAGTTGAGCGGCATGGGGGAAATCGGAGGTCTGAAGGTGGGCAGAAGATCTGGAGGAAAGACGTTCGGAGACTACGCTTCCCGAGGCCTCTGCTTCCTGATCTTTTTTGACGGCGCAGCCACCGCTCCTACTTGCGCTGGCGCAGACCCACATAAGTCAGCACCACGCCCACGAGCAGGTGCACTCCCAGCATGGTCATGGCGATGTTTGGGGCTGCAAACCATGTGCGCGTCAGTTTGTCGATGGGGGAGAAGAAGGCGGTCTTCTCCATCGAGTCGATGATGCCAGACCAGCCGTAATGGGCGGTCACAAAGGGGTGCACGATGTGCCCCAGCACCTGCGGGAGCCCGAGCAGGCCGCCACAGAGGATCACATTAGCAAAGAGCACGGTCAGGGAGATGCTGTGGGCGCTTTCCTTGCTGTTGGCGCTGGCGGAGATGCCCAGGCAGACGGCGGCAAAGGCCGCACCAGAGAGCGCGGGCAGCACTAGCTTGGGCAGGCCGGCCCCCGGGAGGCCGCCTGAGACGATGTCGAGAAACATCTCCATCCAGATGCTTTGCACCAGAACGATGGGCAGCATGAAGAGCAGGGAGCCCAGCAGCCAGGCAAAGGGGCGCACGCCGCCGATGCGCTCGCGCTCATAGATGGCGCGTCGCTCGGAGATCTCACGTGCTCCCAGGCGCAGGGCCATGAAGAGCACCAGCAGGATCTGGATGAGCACGATCATGGAGGCAGTGTGGGAGGCGGGCCAGAGCGTGTCCGCGGCGGAGGTTCCGCTACGCACTTCCTTCAGCGCTTTCAGGTTGGGCAGCAGCAGCAGTGCGGCCAGGGCAGGCGCGCCCACCAGCAGGGACACGTGGGTGATCCAGTCCTTGGGCGTGCGGCGCAGCAGTGACCAGCGGCGCTTTACCAGATGCTGCACTTGGCTGAAAAGGCCGGGCAGCGGAAGGGTGGGGCGCGTCTCGTCCACGGTGGTTTTGCGGGACTCGGGCTCCTCAGAGCCATCCTCCTTCTGCATGAGAAGGGTGCGCTCTTCCTCTCCGGGATCTTCGTCGCCGGCAGAGAGTTTTTCAGCGGCGCTGCCACCGAGCTTGAAGGCGGCGTAGTAGGCCTCGCGGTGCTTCATCCAGGAGTCACCCCAGCGCTGGGCGGGGCGCTTGGCCAGACGGGCATAGACCTCGTCGTAGGTAGGTACGGAGAAGTAGTGAGGCACGGCGCGCGCAGGGCCGTGAAAGGCCACGTAGCCTTCGTTCATCACCACCACGGTGTCATACGCGCCGAGGTTGGCCAGGGAGTCAGTGGCGTGAATGACGATGCGGTCCGGGCGGTCTGCGGCCACCAGCTTGAGCAGTGCTTCAAATTCACGCTCGCTGCGCACATCCAGTCCTACGGTGAAGTCATCGCACAGCACCAGCAACGGATCTGCCACCAGCGCCAGTCCCAGCTTGAGCCGGCGGCGCTGTGGCAGGGCCAGGGCGGAGGTTCGCTCTGTGGCGATGTTTTCCAGCCCCACCGTCACCAGCACATGGGAGACGCGCGAGATTACCTCGTCACGCGTGCTGCCTGCTCCACGCAGCATGGCCGCGCTGGAGAGGTTTTCCCGCACGGTGAGGTGCTCGATCAGGCCGTCGTCTCCGGCGGGCACCCAGCCGAGTTGGTTGGGGTGCAGCGGCTGCTTGAGGAAATCGCTGCCACGCAGGGAGAGGGTGCCGGCCTCGGGCTCGATGAGTCCTGCCAGGATGCGCAGCAGGGAGGTCTTGCCGCTGCCGGAAGGCCCGATCAATGCCAGCACATGGCCGCCCGGCGCGGAGAAGCTGACCTGCTCCAGCACACGGAGAGGCTCCTTGTTCTTTCCGGGAACCACATAGGAGAGATTGTTGATTTCGAGCATATCAGCCGAACTAAGCCGGTCTGGCAGGTGGAGGAAAGTTCAAAATTCAGCCTTCCCTTTACCCCGGCCTGCTTTTAATGGCACCGAAACCATGGCCACCATTCTCCAAGTCCACCCTGCTGACGACGCTATCGTCGCGCTTTCAGATCTCGCCGCAGGCTCCGCTCCCTCTCTGAACGGCCGTAGCTGGACGCTGCGGGAAAAAATTCCCGCCAAGCAAAAATTTGCCGCGCATGACTTTGCCGTGGGGGATCTGGTCACCATGTACGGCGTCACAGTCGGCCGGGCCACTCAGCCCATCGCCGAGGGGGCTCTCATCCACACGCACAATGTGGTGCATGCCACCTCCGCCTTCAGCGGCAAGCAGCGCGACTATGTGTGGACGCCGCCGGATGTCTCCAAGTGGCAGGGGCGCAGCTTTCAGGGCTTCAAGCGTAGCGTGGGCCCCGCCGGAACGGCCAACTACTGGCTCGTCATCCCCTTAGTGTTCTGCGAAAACCGCAACCTCGCCTTCATGCGCGAGGCCCTGACCCGAAGCCTCGGCTACGGCAAGACGTCGTCTTACGAGCGCTTCGCTCAGCGACTGGTGGAGATGCACCGCGCCGGTGCCACCAAGGCGCAGATGGATCCCGCCCTGCTGGAGGAGGAAAAGTCCGCCGCTGAGGCGCGCGTTTTCAAAAACATCGACGGCGTGAAGTTTCTGGAGCACGGCCTCGGCTGTGGCGGCACGCGGCAGGATGCCCAGGCCCTCTGCCGCCTCCTCGCCGGTTACATCCACAGCTCCAATGTGGCCGGTGCCACCATCCTCAGCCTCGGCTGCCAGCATGCGCAGGTCAGCCTGCTGGAGAGCGAGATGGCCGCGCTCTATCCGAAGCTGGAAAAGCCGCTGCTCATCTACGAGCAGCAGAAATGCAAATCCGAGCGCGACATGATGGCCGACGCCATCCGCGACACCTTTGTGCATCTGGCTGCCGCCAATGAGCAGACGCGGGAGCCCTGCCCGCTGAGCGATCTCATCATGGCCGTGGAATGCGGTGGCAGTGATGGCTTCTCCGGCATCTCAGCCAATCCCGCCATCGGCCACACCGCCGATCTCCTCGCCGCTCTCGGCGGCGCGCCGGTGCTGAGCGAATTTCCCGAACTCTGCGGTGTGGAGCAGAGCCTCAGCGACCGCTGCGTGACCGCCGCGCTCGCAGAAAAATTTGTGGGCCTCATGCGCGCATATGAAGGCGCGGCGCAGGCCTGCGGCTCAGGCTTCGATGCCAACCCTAGCCCGGGAAATATCCGCGACGGCCTCATCACCGATGGCATCAAGTCCGCCGGCGCAGCCAAAAAAGGCGGCACCAGCCCCATTGTGGACGTGCTGGACTACGCCGAGCCCATCCGCCAGCGCGGCGGCCTCACGCTCTACTGCACCCCTGGCAATGACGTCGAAAGCACCACCGCCTTGGCTGGTGGCGGCTGCAACATGATGCTCTTCACCACCGGCCTCGGCACTCCCACCGGCAACCCCGTCTGCCCCACCCTCAAAATCTCCACCAACAGCGATCTCGCGAAGCGCATGCCCGACATCATCGACTTCGACACCGGTCCCATCATCACCGGAGAAAAATCCGTTGAACAAATGGGCGAGGAAATGCTGGAACTCGTCATCGCGACAGCGAGCGGTGAGTACACGCCAAAGGCAGTCGCGCTGGGGCAGGATGACTTTCTGCCGTGGAAAAGAGGGGTGAGTTTGTGAGGCCGTGCTACTCAGATTAGACGCTATGCCGTAATATGGCGGATGACTCCGGCAACAGTGATACAATATTTCTGGCCGAATATCGGACGGCGTAAGGCAATCAGAGTTTCATTGGCATTCTGCTGCGAAAGCTTTCCACTTAGAGGTATGATATAATCAGTCTGTCCTACAGACTTGACCCCATAGTGCATGCAATGGGCGAGCAGTTCTTCCAATGTAGGAATGAGATCATCGTGCTTTCTCGCGAAGTCTTGTGTCCAAGAATGAGCCGAACTTAGATATCCTAGATTCTTGGGGCCACTCACTGAATTCATATCCAGCCCAAGGTCCAGGTGCTGGTAGCACTCGATTTGCCGTCTAATATACCGAGCAAGAGACTCAAGAACTTCCGATGAAGCGTTGGATAGTAAGGTTTCAGTGTTTTCAATTTCATCAGGGTAATCTCGAAGGTCCTTTTTCACCTCATCGTACGCAGCGGAAGAGCATCTGATCTTACCAATCAGAGAGCGGAGGGACTCTGAAATGCCTGGATGTTCAATCAGCTCATAGGCATCGGCCCACCCTGATCGGTCAAATGGGAGCTCCAACAAGCGAAGTAGGCCTTCTTTTTCGGCAAAGCCTGAGCCGTACCAGATAAGAAAGGGAATGCGTTCATGCAATGGCATCTTTTCAACGGTGCTCATCTCACCCGCTGATCCATATTTTGTTTCGATTGCGGCCGCGATGGCGTTGCACAATTCAAAGTCTGTGGCCCGGGCGCATGCGGACCAAAATGGGCTGGGTTTGTTAAGTTGATGCATGATGAAATAATCTTCCTTGGCTCACCCCTCCGTCTCTGAATGCAGCGCAATGCAGTTCCCCTCCGAATCCAGCACCTCAGCACGAAATCCATATTCCCCGATCGAGTGCACATCCGTCTGCACCGTTCCACCATTCGCGCGCACCGCTGCCACGGCTTCTCTCAGCCGACCGTTGACGTCGAAGTAGATCATGATGCCGTCGGCGGAGGGTTTGAAATCCTTCACCACCACCACGCAGCCCTGCTGCCCTCCATCCGCCGTCGGCAGCATCGCCGTGGGCACCCCGCCAAAGCTTTCCTCCTTCAGCTCCCGGCCCAGCACGGCGGAGTAGAAACGGATGGCACGTGCAAGGTCGGTGGCCGGGATGTCGAACCAGACGAGATTGGGCTTCATGGGTGGGAGGATGTCAGTCAGCTTGGAAGAAAGCAAATGGCATGCTTGTGACATGCGGGTGGAAATCAAGCTTGCCGCCGGTTGGGGTGTCATCCTTAATCCGGTCGCCATGCGCCGCGTCCTTCTAGCCTTTATTTTTTCTCTTCCAGCTCTTGCCCGCGACATCCCTGTGGCTGATGCCGCTGCCTTTGAATCTGCCGCCAAGTCGGTGCAGGCTGGGGATACACTGATCTTAAAAGAGGGCACTTGGGCAGATGCGCGGCTGAAGTTGGTGGCCGAGGGCACTGCGCAAAAGCCTGTCACGATCAAGGCGCAGACAGCGGGCAGGGTCATCTTCACCGGAGATTCCCGCCTCTCCGTCGGCGGCTCCCACATCGTCGTGGATGGTCTGTGGTTTCAAAACCCTACGGGCGAGCAGGTCATCGAGCTGCGCAAGGACTCCAAGCAGCTCGCCTCTGACTCCCGCATCACCAACTGCGCCGTCACCAACGACACCCAGCTCACCTCCACAAAGTCCTCACAGTTCGTCTCCATCTACGGCGCACGCAATCGCGTGGACCACTGCTACATCGCCGGCAAGACCACGCAGGGTACGACCCTCGTCGTCTGGCTCTCAAACGAAGCCAAGGATCAAGGCAGGCACCAGATCGATCACAATCACTTCGGTCCCCGCCCCCGCCTCGGCCAAAACGGCGGCGAAACCATCCGCCTGGGCGACAGCAAGACCTCCATGCAGACCGCCTCCTGCGTGGTCGAGCAAAACCTCTTTGAGCAGTGCGATGGCGAGGCCGAGTGCATCTCCAACAAATCCTGCGGCAACCTCTACCGCTACAACACTTTCAAGTCCGTCTCCGGCACGCTGACCCTGCGTCATGGCAATGGCTGCACCGTGGAGAAGAACGTCTTTCTCGGCGGCAAAGCCAAGGGCAGCGGTGGTGTGCGCGTGATCGGCGAGGACCACATCGTCACCGGCAACTACTTTGAAGATCTCGCCGGAGACAAAGAGCGCAGCGCCATGTGCTTCATGCTCGGCATTCCGGACTCCGTGCCCAGCGGCTACTTCCAGGTGAAGCGCGCCAAGGTGACCGGCAACACCTTTGTAAACTGCGCACACAACATCCTCATCGGTCAGGAGGGGGACAAAAAAGCCGTACTGCCTCCTCTGGAGACAGTGATCAGCGGCAACACCATCCAGACCACGAAAGGCGAGGCCTTTGAGATCAAATGCGCCGTGGATGGCGTGACCATGAAAGACAACAAGACCGGCAAAGAGATCGCAAAGCCCGGGCTGCCTTTTCAGGCTGAAGCCGCCGGTCCGGCATGGAAGTAGCTGCCCGGAGTTCTTGTTTCCATTTCTGCCTGCTTCCCTCTCCTCATGCGTACCAACGTCCTCGGCAAACCTCTCACCTGCTGCTGTCGCAAACCGATGACCGGCTTTTATCGCGATGGCTACTGCCGCACCGGTCCCGGAGATGTGGGCCTGCACACCGTGTGCATCGAGGCCACGGCTCAGTTTCTGCATTTCTCCATGATGCGGGGAAATGACCTGATCACACCCGCGCCGGAATGGGACTTTCCTGGGCTCAAGCCCGGCGACCGCTGGTGCCTGTGTGTCTCACGCTGGGCGGAGGCCCTCGCCGCCGGCGTCGCGCCGCCAGTTTGTCTCTCCGCCACACACGAGTCCGCCCTGGAGTGGGTGGACCTGGAAGATCTGCGCGCACATGCGCTGGATGATCCAGGGCCGGAATGATGAATAGCGTATCGCGCGGATGCGCGCTCACCGACTCGCGAGGAAATCGATCACCTGTTGCGCCAGCGTGCTGCTGATGCCGGGCACTTTGGCGATCTGCTCCACGGTGGCTTTGCGCAGGCGGGCCACGGAGCCAAAGGCCTTGAGCAGCGCCGCCTTGCGTGTCTTGCTGATGCCCGGGCAGTCATCCAAAATGCTCTCGGCCACACGGCGTCCCAGCAGCAGCTGGTGGTAGCCGTTGGCCCAGCGGTGCGCCTCATCACGAATGCGCTGCAGCAGCTTCAGCGCACCGCGCTCGTGCGGGATGATGACGGGATGGCTCTCGCCAGGACGGTACACTTCTTCGTTTTCCTTGGCCAGGCCGATGATGGGCAGCTCATGCAGGCCCAGCTTTTGCAGCTCCGCTACAGCCATGCCCAGCTGGCCTTTGCCACCGTCCACGATGACGAGATCCGGCAGGCGGATGAAGGTGGGCGTGCGCTCCGAGGCTTCCGATTCTCTGTCTCCCTCTTCTGCAAAGGCTTCGTCATTTTCCAGCCGACGCATGGCCTCCAGCGGAGACTCCTGTGAAAAATCAGCATCCGCGCCAGCAGCCTTGCGGCCTAGCAGGAGGATGCGCGAAAAGCGGCGGCGGATGACTTCCGCCATGCTGATGAAGTCGTTTTGTCCTGAGACGGACTTGATGCGGTAGCGGCGGTAGTTGGAGTTGTCCGGCACGCCGTTTTTAAAGCGCACCATACTGGCCACGCAGTGCGCGGTGCCGATGTTGGCAATGTCAAAGCACTCCATCACGAGCGGCGGCTTTTCCAGGTGCAGCAGTTCCTTCAGCTCCTGCACATCCGCCATCGGGTCGATGGTGCGCACGACCCGCGCACGAGCGCCGCGCTCAAAGGTGCGGGAGGGGATGAGCGTCTTGCGGAAGTCCTCGATCATGTCTCGCAACTCGGCGGCTTTTTCAAAGTCCAGCTTGGCGGCGGCATGCTGCATCTCCTCCTCCAGCGCGGTCACGAGGTCCTTGGATTTTCCTTCCAGAAACTCGCAGGCCTGCTCCATGCGCTGGCGGTACTCCTCCAGCGAGATCCGCAGGATGCAGGGCGCGGAGCAGTTTTTGATGATGTCGTTGGAGCAGTGTTTGTAGTCCGCCTCTCCTGGGCGTAGCGGGCGGCACACGCGGAGGCCGAATTTCTTGTTCAACCAGTTCAGCGTGGTGCGCAGCGCCATGCCGTGGGGGAAGGGGCCAAAGTACCGCGCGCCGTCGTCCTTCTTCAGCCGCGTGGTGGAGAGGCGTGGAATGGCATCGCCAAAGTGCACGCGCACGAGCATGTAGCGCTTGTCATCGCGGAAGGTCACATTGTACCGCGGCCGGAATTCCTTGATCAGCTTGCCTTCCAGCAGCAGGGCCTCGGTGTTGTTGCGCACCTCATGCAGGTCAAAGTCCCAGATGCTGGCGATTAGGGCGCGCGTCTTGCGGTCGGCCATGCGCGAGCGCGCCGGGGTGAAGTAATTCGCCAGCCGTTTGCGCAGGTCCCGTGCCTTGCCCACATAGATGACGGTGCCCAGCCGGTCGCGCATGATGTACACACCGGGCACGTGGGGCACGTCGCGGAGTTTGGCGATGAGATTGGGCCTTGGAATGGGTGGGGGCATCTAGGAGCAGGAAAGAATAAACGAATGCAGACGGCGCCGGGATAGCGGAATGAGAACTGAAGGGCGGCAGGTCAGCGCCGCCCATCATCCCAGATCCTGCCCGCCCTGGCAAATCAGCCCTGCTTTGAGCATACGCTTTTTGCTTGCCCTAGGCCGCACGGGGCTGTGCCACACGCCACGGATGTACTGGCTCGGAGATGCCTTTGAGCTGCATGGGCGGCATGGGCTCGGCGTGGATGATGGACTTGGAGTCGGTGTAGGTCTCCTCATCCATGATGATCTCCCCGGCCTGCGCGATGCTGCACAGGCGTGAGGCCAGGTTCACGCGGTGGCCCAGCACCGTGTAGCTCAGGCGCTGGTCAGAGCCCATGCAGCCAGCCACCACGGAACCGGTGGCCAGGCCGATGCCGACTTCCAGAGAGTGGCGGGAGACGTCATTAAGCTCCCGCCGCACGCGCAGCATGTCCTGCGCGCACTGCACGGCGCGCATGGCATCCTCTCCGGTGCTGAGCGGTGCGCCAAAGAGCACCATGATCAGATCCCCCACAAATTTGTCCACGATGCCACCATGCCGGTAGGCCACGTCCGTGAGCGCGGTCATGTGTTCATTCAGCAGGTCGATCACATCGGCCGGCGGCATGTTTTCCGTGATGGCAGTAAAGCCGCGGATGTCGCAAAAGAGCATGGTCACATGGCGCAGCTCTCCTCCGAGCGTGCCGCTCTGGGTGATCAGCTGCTCCGCCACCGTGCGGTCCGCCACGGCATTGAGCACGCTGCGGTACTTCTCCTGCAGGGCCAGTCCTGCGGCCATTTCATTAAAGGCGGAAGCCAGTCGGCCCAGCTCATCGCGGCGGCGCACGGGCACACGCACGTCATAGTTTCCATGCTCGATCTCATGCGTGCCCTGGGCGATCTCGCTGATCGGGCCGGAGAGCCCGCGCGAGATGTAAAGAACTGCGATCAGCGCAATGACCAGGGAGATGACTCCCAGCACGCCCACATCCCAGCGCAGATCCGCCAGCTCCTTGTCCATGGCCGTGAGCGGGTAGAGATTCACCTGCGCTGCCAGCGGGAAGGGGGAGCCGGGGTTCAGCACCCGGTAGTAGATCTGGTGGCGCGCCCCGTGGATGCTCACCGTCATGCCGCGCTGGGGCTTGTGCGTGTGGTGAATGGAGTCGGCGATGTGTGCAGCCACGATCTCGCGCTCCTCCTTGGGGATGGTGGTGCTCACCAGCCCGTCCTCCACCCACACACCACTCATGATCTCGCCGAGGTCGGAGTGTTTGGTCTGCTCGTACAGCACCTTTTCCGCCAGCACTTGCAGCGGCAGGCCAAAGAGGATCGCTCCTAGGCCGTGTTTGAAAACCCTCAAGAGCCATATCTGAGCCAGTCGATGACGGAGGCAAACTGAATAAGGGAGAGGAAGTGGCGAGCAAGCTTA